>ONBC01000059.1 GCA_900315955.1 uncultured Prevotella sp. | reverse complement strand
GGTGTATTTCCGAAAAGCGAGTGCAAAGGTATAGACTTTTTCAATACCCTCCAAATATTTTCGGGATTATTTTTCAAAAATGTTAGATAATTGATGTATATCAAGCAGAAAGGGCTAACGCAGCAACACAGTGGCTGCCTGCACGACACAAGAAGACCAAGATGCCGCCTTACCGATACTAATGCTTAAAAAGTCGGAAAAGAAAAAGATTAGATAAGATTTTCTTTGTCTGTTCAATTGAAATGCGTTATCTTTGCAGCCTAAAATAATAACAATGAGCAAACAATTGTCTACGATATTGGCATTTCTCTCCAGCTACAAGTATATCATTACTATGGTAGTTGGGGTATTGTTTGTAGGTTTCTTAGATGAGAACAGTTTTCTTCAGCGCATGAAATATGACTTGCAGATTAGTAGTCTGAAGGATGAGATACAGAAATACAAGGCGCTTAATGACTCTGCAAATACGGAGATAGAAAATCTTCGTCGCAACCCAAACTATATAGAGAAGATAGCGCGCGAACGTTATTTAATGAAGGCCGACGACGAGGATATCTTTGTATTCAGTACTGACAAGATAAACGACGACCTTGATAAACAACCCACAGAATGAAACAACTCAATAGAATTCAAAGTGCTATTTTTTTAATCGGCGGCCTTCTGATGGTAGCTGGCGTAGCTTGCTGCGTTCTCATGGTGATCCCCACCATCATGTGCTGGGTTTATCTTCTCGGTGCAGTCATGTTTGCCACCATGCAGGTATCCCAATTGTATGAAGGCAATGAGCTTGTTGTCCGGCGTCTGAAGAAGCTTCAGAATTTAAGCGATCTTCTTTTTGTTCTTGCAGGCGTACTGCTTGCAGACACTGTCTATGCCGGCACAGGCCACAGTTTCTTCAAATCAATGTTCAGCAATCAAGAAGCATACATCACCTATTTGTATAATAAATGGGTGATTCTCTTATTGATAGCTGCCATTTTAGAGGTCTATACGTCTCATCGGATAGACCACGAGCTATCCAAAAAAAATATAAAAGAATAGGCGTTACTTTTAAATAGCATAAAAATAATAGATTTCTTCATTTATAGATTGTATCTTTGCTTATAGAAGAACAAGAAAGGTTTATGAATAAAGTATTATACGCTATCGTCAGCGTGCTTGCACTGACATCCTGTGCCAACAGTTTCCATATCACGGGAACGACAAGTGTCAGCGGACTTGATGGTCAGAAGTTATACCTTAAAGTACTGAAAGACACGACATTAAAGAACTTGGATTCGTGTGATGTCGTGCATGGTCAGTTCCAGTTTGGAGGTACAACCGACTCGGTGCGTGTGGCCAACATCATCCTTGACGACGGGAACAGTCTGCCCGTTGTGCTTGAGGACGGTGACATACAGGTCAAGATTGACAACACCCAGGAAACTGTGACGGGAACTCCGCTGAACGACAAGCTCACCAAGTTTCGCCAGCAGTTTACCCGCCTGATGAATGAAAGCAGTGACCTTGTCCATCAGCACGACCAAGCGATCATGAACGGCCGCAACATGGAGGAGGTCAACACCAGGTTAGCTGCCAAAGACGCTGATATAAACCGAAAGATGGACAAACTCGTTACCACGTTTGTCACCGACAATATGGATAACGTCTTAGGGCCGTACGTCTTTATTACGATCTGCATGAACAAGTATAATGTTCCAATGCTCGATGCCTGGGTAGAAGACATTATGACCCGTGCAACGGACAAGTTCAAGAACAACCCGCAGGTGAAAGAATACTATGAGGCCGCTCAAGAGAACCAAAGTATCATGAACGGAACGAAGGTTCCGGATAATCAGTCACAGCCTCAACAGACCTCGCCGGCACCCCCGCAGGACGGACAAACACCCAACGAGATGGCTCAATAAAAAAACACACATTATATAATAATGAGGACAATCATTGAACATGGTACGATTGTCAATGAGGGCAAATCCTTTCAAGGAAGCCTCATCATTGACGACGACCATATAGAAAACGTGATTGTCGGCGAGACTACACCCTGTGGCTCCTACGACCATCACGTAGATGCCACGGGGTGTCTTGTTCTTCCCGGCATCATCGACGAGCACGTCCACTTCCGTGAGCCCGGCCTTACCGAGAAAGCAGACATCGAGAGTGAATCGCGGGCAGCAGCATGGGGCGGCGTAACGACCTTCTTCGACATGCCAAACACGAAGCCGGCCACAACTTCGAAGGAAACCTGGGAAAAGAAGATGGAACTTGGGCGAACCAAGAGCCATGTCAACTATGCCTTTTTCTATGGAGCCACAAACAGCAATGCCGAGACTTTCAAAGAGATGGATGCTACACACATTCCCGGCATCAAGCTCTTCATGGGAGCCTCAACCGGCAACATGCTTGTGGACAGGAAGGAAGCCTTAGAAAAGATCTACTCGGAATGTGCCCGTCTGAGTATGCCTTTGATGACGCACTGTGAAGACACCAACATCATCAACCACAACATGGCAGAGGCCAAGGCGAAGTACGGCGACGACCCCGCCATCAGCCTGCATCCGGCCATCCGTTCAGAGGAAGCATGCTACAACAGTTCGTCATTGGCCGTCAATCTTGCCAAGACCTACGGTACCCGACTGCATATCGCCCATCTCTCTACAGCCAAGGAGCTCAGCCTGATCCCCGTGAACGATCATGCTTTCGATGAAGGGTCTTTCCCGCAGATTACCGGAGAAGCCGTTCTTGCTCATCTGTTGTTTACCAATGACGACTATGCTACCCGAAAAGCGCTCATCAAATGCAACCCGGCTGTGAAAACTGCCCAAGACCGCGATGCACTGCGCCGGGCACTGTCGGAAGGAAAGATTACTTGCGTCGGAACGGACCATGCTCCACACAAGCTCAGCGACAAGCAAGGAGGGTGCGCGAAAGCCGCTTCGGGAATGCCCATGCTTCAGTTCTCTCTTGTCTCCATGCTGCGACTCGTTGATGAAGGAGTTCTTAGTATTGAGCAGTTGGTCTGGCTGATGTGCCATAACCCCGCCCGATTGTTCTCTGTCAAAGCGCGCGGGTTCCTCCGCCCAAACTATAAGGCAGACATCACGCTTGTCAAGCGCGGAGAACCCTGGACACTCACGGAGAATCTCATCCAGAGCAAATGTGGGTGGAGCCCGCTCACGGGCGAGGAGTTCCGCTGGCGGGTCGTAAGAACAATTTGCAACGGCCACACCGTCTTTGATGAAGGCAAGACAGATAACGACTACCGCGGGGAAGCGGTACAGTTTGAACATTAAGAGTTATTTTTAATATACCGATCAGAACAGCCCATGCGCATAGATTACGATATTAACGACATACGACCGTTCATCAACTGGATTTATTTCGACTATGCCTGGAGCATGAACGGCAAAAAAGGCGAGGAGCGCGACAAGCTCCATGCCGATGCCAATGCCATGCTTGACTCATGGCAAGGCCGATACCACACGCATGCCGTATTCGAGCTGGTGGATGCCAACAGTGACGGCGACGACATTGTCACGGCAAAGGTGCGGCTGCCGATGCTCCGGCAGCAGAAAGCGACCTCACCCGGACAGCCCAACTTATGCTTAGCCGACTTTCTCAGACCGGCTTCACAAGGCAAACCCGATAAGTTAGGTGTCTTTGCCACCACTGTCGACTATGACCTCACACGCGGCTACGACGAGGATGTCTACGGCAAGATGCTCTCTCAAGTTCTTGCTGACCGGTTGGCAGAAGGAACGGCTGAGCTCATGCACCTCCAGGTAAGACGCCGATACTGGGGCTACGCCCCCGACGAGGACCTTTCCATGAAAGACATCCACGCCGAGCATTACCAGGGCATCCGTCCTGCCGTAGGCTACCCCTCCATGCCCGACACAAGCATGAACTTTCTTTTAGCGCGTATCATCGACATGAAGAGCATCGGCATCCGTCTCACGGAGAGCGGCATGATGCAGCCGCACGCCTCCGTGTCGGGACTGATGTTCGCACACCCCAAGGCACGGTATTTTGACCTTGGGAAGATTGGGGAAGACCAGCTGCGCGACTATGCGCACCGTCGTGGACTGCCCGTAGAGATGATGCGGAAATATCTTCAGTCGGCAATGCTGAAAAAATAGGATTAATGGTCTATGGTACATAGGATTTGGGGCTTGCTTATCGCGCTGGTCATAGTACCGGATGTCTATATCTGGCTGCACTATTATCGTACGCGCTACCTCCACAACAGCATCGTCCGCAAGGTGTGGTGGATTCCGTGTGCGGTGATGACTGTCTATACCATAGCGCTCTCTACCATCCGCAACTTTGCCCCGACGGATCTCACATGGCTCAACACCTACCTCTTTCTCTTCGGTGTCTTCATTGGGCCGAAAGCCTTGTTCGCTTTCTGTTCGTGGATAGGCTCCGCCCTGCGCGCCCTTTTCCACACGCGCTACAACTATGGACACCGTATAGGCTTGGTGCTCGGTACACTGGGCGTGGCGGCTTATATCTACGGCCTTACTTTAGGTGTAGGCAGGATCGTGGTGCGGCATGTCGACATTTCCTTCAATGACTTGCCCGAAGAATTTGACGGATACCGTATTCTTCAAATTTCGGATTTGCACGCCGGCACCTTCGACGGATGGCGCCGCAAGATACTGCATGCCGAGATAGACAGCATAAAAAAGCAAAAAGACATAGACCTCGTCTGTTTCACCGGAGACATACAGAACATGCGGCCGGAAGAAGTGGAAAAGATGATGCCGGAGCTGAGCCGACTGCCTTACATGTATTCCGTCTTAGGAAACCACGACTATGCACAATATGTAAAGGCTACGTCCCGGTTGGAAAAAAGCATGCGCAAAAAACTCATAGGCTTGGAAAACCAGTTGGGTCGCGTCATGCTCAATGAGAACATTGCCCTTCACCGCAAGCTGAAAGATGGCAGACGATCTACGGCTACAATATGGCTTGCCGGAGAAGAGAACGATGCCCGTCCGCCCTACCCCGACCGGGCAAATCTCAGAAAGACGCTCAAAGGCATACCCGACTCAGCTTTCGTCATTCTCCTACAGCATGACCCCTCGGCCTGGCAGCGCGACATCCTGCCCCACTCCAACGTTCAGCTGACTCTGGCAGGTCATACCCACGGCGGACAGATGCAGATCTTCGGTTTCCGTATCACCAGACTGACGCAAGAAGAAGATCTCGGATTATACGAAAGAAATGGAAGGTTTCTCTATGTCAACGCAGGATTGGGTGGATTGGTGCCTTTCCGCCTGAACATGCCCAACGAGATAACAGTCATCACGCTACATAAAACGATTAACAACAACAAGAACAACAGCAAACAGCCATGAAGTATCTTTACCGTTTATATGAACTCTGTGTGGCCATCCCCCTCTTTTTGGTCCTTACCATCGTGTTAGGTTCAGCGACCTACATCGGCTGCATCATTGGCAATGGCAACTTCTGGGGTTACTGGCCCGGACATCTGTGGGCGTGGCTCACCGTGCGCCTTTTGCTGCTGCCCGTCAAAGTGGAAGGCAGAGAGAACCTGGAGAAAGGTCAGAGCTATGTCTTCGTAGCCAACCACCAAGGGGTGTTTGATATTTTTCTCGTCTATGGTTTCTTGAACCGCAACTTCAAATGGATGATGAAACGCGGCCTCATCTCCATTCCTGTGGTAGGACCGGCGTGCAAAGCCTCCCATCAGATCATCGTTGACAAGCGCGGTCCTTCAAAAATAAGAAAGACCTACGACGAGGCGCGTGAGATTCTCAAAGAAGGCATGTCGGTTGTCGTCTTCCCCGAAGGTGCGCGCACGTTCACGGGACATATGGGCTTCTTCCGCCGCGGTCCGTTCATGTTGGCGGATGAGCTCGACCTGCCAGTCTGTCCGCTTACCATCAACGGGTCCTTCAACATCATGCCACGCATGAAAGACTGGCACTGGGCAAACTGGCACCCGCTGAAACTCACGATCCACAAACCTATCTACCCCATTGGGAAAGGACGTGAGAACATCGAGAACCTGAAAGAAAAAAGCTACGAAGCCGTCATGTCAGGCCTCGTAGCTGAATATCAGGGATACGTCGAGAACAACGATCAATAAGAATTCCAGAGAGGTAGTCGGTAGCTGAACTTATAATTTTCTTTACAAAAAGTAAAAAATCTTGTCAATGAGAACGGGATGAAATAGAACACGAAAGGGAGGTATGAAAGGCGAAAAACATGTTTGGAAGGTGAAAAAGAGGAATAGAAAAACGACCTTACTACGGTTAGGTCACTGACCTTTAACGGTTATGAAGGTTACCTAACCGTTGAATGTCAGTGACCTAACCGTAGTAAGGTACACTACCTAACCGTAGTTAGGTTCGTCACGTGGAGCGATCAATAACGCCCCTCGAAAGCAAAAATCGCACAACCACCTGATTGACAACAATTTATCAACTTGCTTCAAGAATCGCTTCTTTTCAAGCAACAACCTGTTCGCTCAAAAAGAAGCGATTCTCAGCGGGGGTTGAAAAGAATAAATCTTGACACTCCTGTGTTCGCCATCGGAACACCCACATTTCAAGACCTGGTGTTCTTGGTTTCGTCATTAGGACACTCAAATTCAGCCAATGTGTCCTGCACAAGAACTTCAACCAGTCGTTAAACCTCAGCTATGCACTCAATCTCCACGCGCGCGTTTTTTGGCAGCGTCTTAATGGCTACCGCAGAACGAGCCGGGAAAGGAGCCTCAAAAAACTGGGCATAAACCTCATTCATAGCGGCAAAGTCGGCCATGTCGGCAAGAAAGACCGTCGTTTTCACCACATGAGACATGTCTGTTCCCGCCTCCTCAAGGATATGCTGAATATTGAGCAGACTCTGACGGGTCAGCTCCCCTATTCCACCCTCAGCAAAATGGCCCGTAGACGGATCAACAGGCAACTGTCCGCTGACAAAGATGAGATTACCGGTGCGGATAGCCTGGCTGTAAGGTCCTATGGCTCCAGGAGCTTTACTTGTAATGATTGCGTTCATAATAAAATGTTTATGATATTATTTGAGTTACAATGCAAAAGTAGTTGATTTATCCCTATTTACCAACGTTTCTACAATAATTATTACTAACTTTGCATGTAAATAAGTTAGCACAAGGTAAAAAGAATGATTTCAATAGACAACCTCACCGTCGAATTTGGCACTCGACCTTTGTTTCATGATGTCAGTTATGTCATCAACGACCATGACCGTATCGCCCTCGTGGGCAAGAACGGCGCCGGCAAATCGACGATGCTCAAGATAATCTGCGGGTTGCAGAAACCTACATCCGGTACCATCGGGATCCCCAATAACTGTGAGATAGGCTATCTGCCCCAGGTCATGAAACTCTCCGACGACACGACCGTCCTTGAAGAGACCCGCAAGGCTTTTGCCGGCCGCACGAAGATGCAGGCGGAGCTGAAGAAGATGGAACAGGAGATGGCAGCCCGCACCGACTATGAGAGCGACTCGTACATGCAGCTCGTGGAACGTTTCACGCAAGAACATGAACGTTACCAGCTCATGGGCGGAGACAACTATGAGGCTGACATTGAGCGCACGCTCACGGGATTGGGCTTTGAACGCTCCGATTTCGACCGACCCACGCGCGAGTTCTCCGGAGGATGGCGTATGCGTATCGAACTGGCGAAGATCCTGCTGCGCAAGCCTGATGTGCTGCTGCTCGACGAGCCGACGAACCACCTCGACATCGAGTCGATACAATGGCTGGAGCAGTTTATCATGAACTCGCCCGCCGCCTTGCTCCTTGTGAGCCACGACCGGGCCTTCATCAACAATGTCACCAACCGCACCTTAGAGATTACCTGCGGACATGTGGAAGACTATAAGGTGAAATACAACGAATACCTCGAGCTGCGCAAGGAACGGCGCGAGCAACAGATACGAGCCTGGCAGAACCAGCAGAAAGAGATAGCCGACGCAAAGGCGTTCATCGAGCGCTTCCGCTATCAGGCTACCAAGGCCGTACAGGTGCAGCAGAAGATACGACAGTTGGAGAAAATAGTACCTATCGAAGTGGATGAGGTGGACAACAAAGTCATGCACCTGAAGTTTCCGCCCTGTCTGCGCTCCGGCGACTATCCGGTCATCTGCGACGAGGTAAGCAAGGCGTATGGCGACCATGTCATCTTCTCCCACGTCAACATGACGATCAAACGCGGCGAGAAGGTGGCGTTTGTCGGAAAGAACGGTGAAGGTAAGTCTACCCTCGTCAAATGTATCATGGGAGAGATCCCTTTCACCGGAAAACTGAAGATCGGGCACAACGTAGAGATAGGCTATTTCGCACAGAACCAGGCGCAGATGCTCGATGAGAACCTCTCCATCTACGACACCATCGACGAGGTGGCAACAGGCGACATGCGCCTGAAGATCAACGACCTCCTCGGTGCCTTCATGTTCGGTGGCGAGATCTCGGAGAAGAAAGTCAAGGTGCTCAGCGGCGGTGAGCGCTCCCGGCTGGCGATGATCCGGCTGTTGCTCGAGCCCGTCAACCTGCTTATCCTCGATGAGCCTACCAACCACCTCGACATGCCATCGAAAGATGTGCTGAAAGAAGCCATCAAAGCATTCGACGGCACGGCGATCATCGTCTCCCACGACCGTGACTTCCTTGACGGACTGGTCTCCAAGGTCTTCGAGTTTGGTGGTGGCAAGGTGAAAGAGCATCTCGGCGGCGTTTACGACTGGATCAGAAGTCAGAACGCCCAGCAAGCACAAGAGCAACCAACCCCAGAGGCCGTAGAACAGCCCAAGCCCGTGGTTGACACGGCTCCGAAACAGCCCGAGCACGCCGAATCCTATGCCGAGCACAAAGAACGGCAGAAGAAAATCAACAAAGCAAAGAAAGCCGTGGCGGAGTCGGAAAAGAAAATCGCTTCGATGGAAGCAAGAATCAAAGAACTCGACAGCCTGCTCATGGATCCGAAGAATGCCAGCGACATGAAGCTTGTCACAGAATATACCACAACAAAAGACGCACTTGACAAAGAAAACGACCGATGGATGGAACTGTCGGAAAAACTTGAAAGTTTACAATAATAAATTTTAATACATCACAATAATATGAGAATAACACATTATTTACCTATGCTTATGATGGCTGTAGCACCGGTTATCGGTGCCGGTGCCAAAAGTGGCATCTCAAAGTCGGGACTTGACCTGTCTAATCTCGACCGTAGTGTGAAGCCCACAGAAGATTTCTACAAATTTGCCACTGGAGGATGGCAGAAACTGCATCCACT
Source organism: uncultured Prevotella sp. (assembly GCA_900315955.1). Taxonomy (GTDB): domain Bacteria; phylum Bacteroidota; class Bacteroidia; order Bacteroidales; family Bacteroidaceae; genus Prevotella. Next base: position 6,370 of record ONBC01000059.1, on the reverse strand, counting down.
GCCAGCTGCCTACAGTCGTTTCGGCTCGTTCGACATGCTGCAGGAAAACGTGAACAAGCAGGTGAGCACCATCCTTACGACCCTGACAAAGAAGAAATATGCTGAAGGGACGACCGACCGCAAGCTCAGCGACTTCTACAAGCTTGCCCTCGACTCTGCACGCCGTAACCGCGAGGGACTGGCACCCGTCAAGCCCTATATGGACGAGATCGAAGCCGCCAAGAATCTTCAGGACATTCAGGCCCTGCAACTCAAATATGCCAAGATTGGCCTCGGACAGCCCTTTGGCTCCTACTTCGGTGCCGACGACAAGAACGTGAAGAACAACATCTTCCAACTCTCACAAGGAGGGCTGACGCTCGGACAGAAAGACTGGTATGTCAACAACGACGAGGCTACACGCAAGATCCGTGAGGCATACAAGAAGCATATCGTCAGAATGTTCAAGCTCTATGGATTCGACGAGGCTGCGGCACAGCAGAAAGCTGCCGACGTGTTCCGTTTCGAGACAGAGCTGGCGCTCATCTCAAAGAGCAACACCGAGCTCCGCGACCCACAGGCCAACTACAACAAGATGTCGCTCAAGGAGTTTGAGAGCAACTATCCCAATATCCCGCTGCGTAAACTTGCCAACGCTGAGGGGATCAACGATTCCTATATCCAAGAGATGAATGTCGGCCAGCCTTCGTTCTTCAATGGCTTGGACAAGATCGCGTCGGTCATGACGGCCGATGAGTGGAAAGCCATCCTGGAGTGGGATCTGATCAATGGCTCTGCCACAGCCCTCTCCGACAACATCCGCGAGGCCAACTTCGACTTCTTCGGCCGTACGATGTCGGGCAGAAAAGAGGATTATCCGTTGTGGAAGCGTGCCACAAACGCTGTCAACGGAGCAATGGGCGAGGCACTCGGCAAGATGTACTGTGAGAAATACTTCCCCGAGTCGTCCAAACGTATGATGGAAACGCTCATCAAGAACCTGCAGAAGAGCCTCGCTGAGCGCATCCAAGCACAGACTTGGATGAGCGACTCTACCAAAAAGAATGCCCTCGTCAAGCTATCGAAGTTTTATGTCAAGGTAGGCTACCCGAACAAGTGGACCGACTATTCCAAACTGACCATCGATCCGAAGAAGAGCTACTTTGAGAACCTCATCGCCACACGTATCTTCGACAACGACAAGATGATCGCCGACAAAGCCGGCAAGCCGGTAGACAGAGATGAATGGTTCATGACACCTCAGACGGTCAATGCTTATTATAACCCGACGACCAACGAGATCTGCTTCCCGGCCGGCATTCTCCAGCGCCCATTCTTTGACCCCAAGGCAGACGCTGCCTTCAACTACGGTGCCATCGGCGTGGTCATCGGCCATGAGATGACACACGGATTTGACGATCAGGGCCGCCAGTACGACGCTGACGGAAATCTCCACGACTGGTGGACGGCACAGGATGCCAAGAACTTCGACAAGCGTGCCAAGCTCTATGCCGACTACTTCGACGCTATCGAGGTGCTGCCGGGTCTGCACAGCAATGGCAAGTTCACCCTTGGTGAGAACCTCGCCGACCACGGAGGACTGATGGTAGCCTTCAACGCTTTCAAGGAAGCCACGAAGAACCACCCGCTCAAGACCGAAGACGGCTTCACGCCCGAGCAGCGTTTCTTCATTGCCTATGCCGGCGTTTGGGGACAGAACATCACCGAGCAAGAGATCCGCAACCGCGTAAAGCGTGACCCGCATGCGCTCGGAGAGTGGCGCGTCAATGGTGCCCTGCCTCACATCCAGGCTTTCTATGAGGCCTTCGGCGTGAAGAAAGGCGACAAGATGTACTTGCCCGAAAACGAGCGTCTGCAGCTCTGGTAGAGACCTGGGCGCTGCCACCCGGCAGCGCTTCCTCGTTCCACCGCACGAAATCGCAAATAAACAATTATTTGCGATTTCGTGCTTTTTGTTTTGCGTTAAGAGAAGAAATCACTAACTTTGCGATAAATTATGCGCATCAATGAAAGACGTAAAAAAGATAGTACTCACAGGAGGTCCCTGTGCCGGCAAGACCACAGCCTTGGTGAGAATTATGGATTATTTCTCAAGCCGGGGGTTTAAGGTCTTTACCATCCCGGAAGTCCCCACCATTTTTCTTCAGGCGGGAATGGACTATCTGACCAAGAACCAGGACTGGTTCTACGAAGGCGAGAAAGACACGCTCAAGACACAATTAGCTTTTGAAGACTACTTCATGGCCATGGCGCAGACGATCGACAAGCCGGTAGTCATCGTCTGTGACCGCGGTGCCCTCGACATCTCCACCTATCTCCCCAAAGAGATGTGGGAGAAGATCACGTCTCTCTGTAATGTCACCAACCAACAGCTCCTCGACCGCTATGACGCCGTGCTGCATCTTGTTTCCGCGGCAGACGGCGCTGAGCAATATTACAACACGACCACCAACGAACTGCGCACCGAGGGGCTTGACAAGGCACGCATGCGCGACCGGAATATCGTAAAGGCATGGGCAGGACATCCCCATCTGCGGGTCATCAACAACCACGACAATTTCGATACAAAGATAAACCGCGTGCTCAAAGAGATCAGCAGTGTGCTCGGCCTTCCTCAAGCCATCACCGAGGAACGGAAATATATCGTCAAAGTCACGGGCGGCACCATCCCCAACCCCGTACAGAGCGAGATCTGGCAAACCTATCTGGTCTCTGACCCCGGAACAGAAGTAAGGCTCCGCAGACGTGAATGGGAGAAAGGAAAGTTCATCAATATTCATACAACAAAACGGCGCGTCAACGGTAATGAAGAGATCGAGACCGAGAGACAAGTGAGCAACGCCCTCGCAGAGTCACTACTCACGCAGGCCGACCCCTACCGTCATACCATCCACAAGAAACGCATAAGTTTCATCTACGAAGGACAATACTTCGAGCTCGACCAGTATCTCGAGCGTCTCGAAGGTCTTGTCATCCTCGAGACAAAAGGAATAACGGAAGGCGAGGAAGTGAAACTGCCGTCAAACATCCGGATTGTCAAGGACATCACGGGCGACAAGGAATATTATAATTATAATCTCAGTCTGAAATAATGCATATCGTCATTGCAGGAAACATAGGCAGCGGAAAAACGACGCTCACCAAGATGCTGGCTAAGCATTACGGCTGGGATATACGACTGGAGAGCGTCACCTACAATCCATATCTGGAAGATTACTATCAGGATATGAACCGGTGGGCACTCAACTTGGAAGTGTACTTCCTCAAAGAACGGTTCCACGACTTGCTGGAAATCAGAAAGACGACAAAGACGATCATTCAGGACCGTTCCATCTACGAAGGGGTGTATATCTTTACCGCCAACAACCATGATATGGGAAACATGTCGGACCGCGACTTTGAGACCTACATGGGACTCTTCAAGTCGATGATGATGGTCGTCCAAGAGCCGGACCTCATGGTCTATCTCAAAGCGTCGGTTCCACACCTCGTAGACAACATCCATAAACGCGGACGAGGCTATGAGCAAAACATGCGGCTCGACTATCTCAAGAATCTCAATGACCGATACGATAAGTTCTTTCAAAGACAATATAAAGGCAAAAAAATAACGATTGACGTGGAAAGCCTGGACTTCTTGCACAACAAAGAAGACTTCGCCTACGTCACGTCAGCCATCAACAAAAAAATAGATTTCAACAACAGGAGTCTGTTCATCTAAATACATCTCAGACAATGCATATTGCAATAGCAGGAAATATAGGCAGCGGAAAAACAACCCTCACAAGGCTTCTCGCCGACCGTTACGGATGGGTGCCACGATTTGAACCCGTGGACAACAATCCTTATTTGGAGGATTTCTACCACGATATGAGCCGATGGGCGTTCAATTTACAGATCTACTTCCTCAACAAGCGATTCAAGGAAGTCGTAGAAATCTCAAAGAGCAGCGACACCATCATCCAGGACCGCACGATCTTTGAGGATGCCTGCATCTTCGCCCCCAACCTCCATGACCAGGGATACATGTCGGACAGAGATTTCCAGACCTACAGCGACCTCTTCAACCTGATGATGTCGCTCGTCAAGAAACCACAATTGATGATCTATATCCGATCGTCCATCCCTACTCTCGTCAGACATATTGAGAAACGAGGGCGAGACTTCGAAAAATCAATTCGGATAGATTACCTCACAGGACTGCAGAAACGGTACGACAACTGGATGGCATCCTATGACGGAGAAGTCATCACCATTGACGGAGACAAGATTCATTTTGAAGAGAACAAAGAAGACTTCCGGAAAATCACGGATATGATTGATGCCAGCCTCTACGGACTCTTCCCTATTGGATCCATGAATAAATAACGTATTATGATTATATAAAACCCTAAGGATATGGAATTCAATACTTCAAGCATTAACCTGATCACCATCGGGAAAGATGGTGGGAAGGACGTTCTGACTATTGGTCTCAAAGAGGCCTACAGAGCAAAGCCCAACTACCAGCGATATATGCGCCAGGAGTATGAGCGCGGAAAGGATTTGGACAACAACGGCATATTCAAATATATCGCACTCAAAGACGATCCTGACAAGGGGCCCGTCGTCGAAACGGAATGGGAAGACAGCCGGTCGCTTGCCGAATGGCTGAAGGAAGGCCACAGCGATGATGAAAAGAGACGTATCTTCAGACAAGTGACCAATGCCATCAGCTACATGCACTCGAAAGGAATGGTGCATGGAAGCCTGAACGCAAGCAACGTCTTCATCACAAAGAAAGGTGAAGAGGTGAAACTGCTGACGTTCAAACTGCGCTACACCGATATCTTGAAACAGCCACAGGAGACGCTCAAATATGTTGCTCCGGAGGCTAAGGACGGTACCGTTGGTCTCGATGTGCGTGCAGATATCTACTCGCTCGGCATGATGCTCAAGGATATGGGATTCAACGCCGAATACCACAATGTTATCGAGAAATGTTGCCGATTCGGACGTAACGAACGCTTCGAGGATGTGGCTGAACTCATGGAGGCTGTCGACAAGCGCCGCTTCAACCGGCCCGCAGATGAACTGACGGACGCTCAGCCGAGCATCTCAAGCAACAAGAAGATGGCGGTCATCATCGCCGTCATCGTGGTGCTTGTTTGTGTGGCTGTAGCCCTTCTTGTCGCACAGAATGGAAGTGACCAGAGTCAGCAGGAACCGCAGCAGACGGAACAGAATGACTCTATAACGACACGGGACACAAGTGATCAGGACAGCACTGACAGCGAACAGCCAAAAGTCACACCGTCGGCTGACTCCACCCAGACAGAACAGGCACAGGGAGATAACGCCTTCCTCAACGACCTCGTACCGCAGATGCACACAGACCTCGACAAGATCTACAACTCGGGAGCTGACCCTGCAACGATTCATGCGAAAGTCGGCGCTTACTACAAAGGGCTGCGCCGTGTGCTGAAGAAACAAGGTAAGACAAGCACGCAGCTCGATGCCTTCGACAAGGCTTTTGCTGAATACACCCAGCAGAAAAATCAATGAAGCACATCCTCGCTTACACCCTGATACTCTGGCTCCCGATGGGAGCCATGGCTCAGTCCACGAACCCGCTCCGTGACAGTCTGAAGGCTGCCACGGAGAGGTTGTCTTTTCACCCCGACTCCATCGACTTGCGACTGACGAAAGCTGGATGGAACATGCAACTCGAAGAATGGCAGAACGCTAAAGTAGAATACGATATCGTGCTTCGGCATGAGCCGACGAACATAGCTGCCCTCTATTACAGAGCTTACTGCAATGACCGCCTTGGCAGATACAACTTCGCACGACTCGACTACCAGAATGTCCTCACCTTGGTACCAGGCAATTTTGAGGCACGTCTCGGACTTGCTTTGCTCAATGAGAAAGACCAGCACTATACAGAAGCACTCGATGGCATCAATCAGCTCGTCGCAGCCCACCCCGACTCGGCTGTAGCCTGGGCTGCAAGAGCCGGTATTGAGAACGAGAGAGGCATGAACGAACTGGCTGAATATGACTACGGGAAAGCGTTGCTGCTCGACCCTGACAACAAAGACTACTTGCTCTCGCGTGCCGATCTGAGAATAAAGCTCCGCCGCTTTACCGATGCCCAACGAGATCTCGACAAGCTCGTAGCATTGGGAACGCCTCGCGCCGCCCTTAAAGAATGGTACGATAAGATTCACAAAAACAAGAACTAAACGGTGCTTAGCGAATAAACTTCTCTTCTTTCGAATTATTTTTTGTCTTTTTCTTGTTGGAACCAAAAAAAAGTATTACCTTTGCACTCGCAATTCAGAAATGAAGGCAAAACAAATGATGGCGGGATAGCTCAGCTGGTTAGAGC
>ONBC01000007.1 GCA_900315955.1 uncultured Prevotella sp. | reverse complement strand
ACGGCCTTCGCGGTCCATCTTGTTGATGAAGATGATGACGGGTGTGTTGCGCATGCGGCAGACCTCCATGAGCTTGCGCGTCTGCGCCTCCACACCTTTGGCTGAGTCGACGACGATGATAGCCGAGTCGACAGCCGTCAGGGTGCGGTAGGTGTCTTCAGCGAAGTCCTGGTGACCTGGGGTATCGAGGATATTCACCTTGTAGGGGTCGCCGGTCTGTCCTTCCGGCAAGTAGTCGAACTCCATGACGGACGTAGAGACAGAGATACCGCGCTGCTTCTCGATGTCCATCCAGTCGCTGGTCGCCGTCTTGCGAATCTTATTGTTCTTCACGGCGCCTGCCACTTGGATCTGTCCACCGAAGAGCAGAAACTTCTCGGTCAGTGTCGTCTTACCGGCATCAGGGTGAGAGATGATGGCGAAAGTCCGCCTGCGTTCTATCTGTTTATTCATTATTATGTAGTAAGTCTCTATTTTTTATGAAGTCAGGAAGTACAGAGTGGTGGAAGTCCTTCCATTAATCCATTGTCATGTTGCCCATGCACTTCTTCAGACTGTCGAGCCAGTAAGGGATCTTAATGCCGAAGGTCTCCTTGATCTTGGTCTTGTCGAGCACAGAGTATGCGGGGCGAGTGACGGGAGAGGGGAACTCGTTGCTGTGGCATGGCTCGATGTCACAACTGTTGTGACCGGCGATGCGAGCGATCATCTTCGTGAAGTCGTACCAGCTGCAAACGCCCTCGTTGCTGAAGTGGTAGATACCCGTATGCCCTTCATATTTGCGGTTTTCGATGATGTCGAAGATGGTATCAGCGAGATCACCGGCATAAGTCGGTGTACCTGTCTGGTCGAAGACGACCTTGAGTTGAGGCTTTGTGGCAGTGAGGTTGAGCATCGTCTTGACGAAGTTATGACCGAACTCAGAGTAGAGCCAGGCGGTGCGCAGGATGATATAGTTGCAGCCCGTAGCCTGAATCTTTTGCTCGCCATGGAGCTTCGTAAGGCCGTATACACCTGTCGGCGTACCTTTCTGATCCTCGCGGCACGGCGTGTTGTAAGGGTCGCCTCCGAAGACATAGTCGGTGCTGATATGTACGAGCAGTCCGTCGCGCTCCTTCATCACCTTGGCGAGGTTCTCCGGTGCTGTGGCGTTGAGCGTCTCAACGATGTCACCGGCTGTCTCCGCCTTGTCCACATTGGTCCATGCAGCGCAGTTGATGATGCACTTGATGTCGTGCTCATTGACATAACTGCGGATCTTGTCGATGTCGGTGATGTCGAGCTTCTCATAGCCCTCACACACATCGGTGAAGAAATACTTGTCGTTCTTCGACTGTTTGCTTACAAGCTGTACTTCATTGCCAAGTTGACCGTTGGCACCCGTTACAAGAATATTCATAGTAATAAGAAATTATTCGTCGTTTCCAAAGTCGAGACCTTCGTCCCTATTTTTGATATAATAGTCGGAGAGCATTCCGATGAAGGTCGTGATCTCGTCTAAGGCATGCTCCGTCTCGGGAGAGATCTCCTTCTGTTTCATCTGTAGGAGCATCTTGCCGTAGAGCGCATTGAAGCAGGTCTCTATCTCACCCACTTCCGCATTGCCCTTACGACGGAGCTCCACGATGAAGGGCAGCACCTTGTAATATTCGGCATTGTAAAAAGGGAAACGGTTGGAGTCGAGCAACTGCTGGTGCAGGTCCGTGAGGTCTTGGATGATGATGGCATTGACATTGAGATGTCCTTTCTCGCGTTTGCCCTCTTCATTCATCATGCGGATGAGGTTGTCGAACCAGTCGAGCTCATCCTCTTTCTGTTCGTCGGTGAGATTGCTGAACTTACTGATATATTCGCGCTTGATGCGGCCAATGGAGCAGCCGTAGGCACGGACGAGGTCCTCAATCTGCCACATATAAAGCAGATATTCGGCGATGGAAGTCTTTCTAAGTTTTTTTGCTATGTACATATTTATGATTATTATTTCTGAAACTCGGGGAACAAATAAATGTTGAAAAGCGTTCCTATGAGACTGACTATGGAGAAGAAGATGACGACGCTGCCTATGACCCGGTTGATGATGACGACACCGGTCTGGTCGAACTTCGTCCGGATCTTGTCGATCATCCACGTCAATCCATACCACCACAGCAGAGCACCGCCTACCATTGCCGTGTACCCCACTGCCATGAGTAGGGGCTCGTTGGGGATGATGAAGTTAAACTGTGCGAAAAGTGCGATGAAAAGCAGGATGATCAGGGGGTTGGAGAATGTTATCAAGAATGCGGTCACGCCATTGTGAAGGAGCGTTCCTTTCTCTTTCTGTCCGCCCGTGTGTGCATTCTTCAGCGGGTTACTGAAGAAACTGATAAGTCCAAAGACGAGGAGCATCACGCCACCGGCAAGCTGAAGATAAAACTTATAGACGGGATTGCTGATGAAGTCGACGACGAACGACATACCAAAGCCCGAAATCAAGGCATAGATCAAGTCGCTGGCCGCTGCACCTACGCCTGTGGCAAAGCCATACCAACGCCCTTTCTTCTGCGTGCGCTGTACACAAAGAATGCCTACGGGACCCATGGGAGCAGAGGCTGCAACACCGATGATAATGCCCTTTATGATCAGTGCAAGTATATCTATTTGTATTGGAAAAACCATGATGCATTATTCTCAGAGAATGGTCTGCGGGGGTATGCCCCGCTAAATCTCTGCAAAGGTACACAATTTATTTTAGGTTCGTGCTTGTTTCCCTAAATAAATTGGTGAGGATCCGTGTGAGGCTTATTCCGCGGAATAGTCTGCCACCATCTTTCTATAGACACTATAGAGGCGGAGACGGGAGATGTAACCTACCAAGTGATTGTTGATATCTACCACAGGCAGCGCCTCGGCATTGGTCTTGTCAAACTTCTTCATCACCTTCTCCATGGGCTCGTTGTTGTATAGGAAGGCTGACACCGGTGTCATAAGCTGTGCCGCCGTGTATTTCTGATAAAGTTCGGTGCGGAAGACGATGTGGCGAATCTTCAGCAAGTCGATCTCGCCAAGCAGATGGCGGTCGTCGTCTACGACTGGAAGATAGTTGAAATCACTGTTTGACAGTACATTGACGAGTTTTCCCAGTCTTAGGCCAGGCTTTACCGTAGTGACATTCTTCTCGATGACCGAGTCCATATTCATCAGCGTGAGGATGCTCTTGTCGGTATGGTGCGTGAGCAGTTTGCCTTCACGCGCCAGTCGCATGGCATAGATGCTGTGAGGCTCGAAGATACTGATAACCATCACACTGACCACAGCCACGATGAGCAAGGGAACGAAGAGCTGATAGCCCCCTGTGATCTCAGCGATAAGGAAAATACCCGTCAGCGGGGCGTGCATCACGCCAGCCATCACGCCAGCCATGCCAAGGAGCACAAAGTTCTTCTCGGGAAGGTAAACACCGACCATCTCCATGTTCCACAGTCGGGCGAAGAAAAAGCCGGCGAAGCCGCCTACGAACAGCGACGGCGCGAAGGTTCCGCCACAACCTCCTGCTCCATTCGTGGATGCTGTAGCCACGATCTTCGTAAGAACAACAAGGCCTATATAGACAATGAGCAGTTCAGAATGACCGTAGAACACGGAGCCGTTCATGATCTGGTCCCAGTCGGTAGGAGTCTTGCCGCTTAGCAGAATAGCAAGGCCGTTCCAACCTTCACCGTAGAGCGATGGGAAAAAGAAAATGAGCACGCTCAGGAGGAATCCGCCTGTGAAAAGTTTTTCATAGGGGTGCTTGCGCATCAAGGCATATTTGCTCTCGCACCAGGTCATGCCCCGCATGAAGTAGAGACTGACGAAACCACAGAACACACCTAAGAGAATGGTTGCGGGCACGCGCTCAACGTTCCATGCGCTGTCGAGCTTGAAGGTGAACATTGTGGAGGTGCCTGCAAGTATATAGCTCACGACATCGGCTGTGATCGTAGCGATAAGGATAGGTACGATGGAAGCCATGTTCATGTCGATCATCAGCACCTCAAGGGTGAACACCAGTCCGGCTATCGGAGCTTTATAGATGCCAGCGATGGCTGCAGCGGCACCACACCCCACGAGCACCATGAGCTGGCGGTTGCTCATGTGGAAGATGCGGCCAAGATTGGAGCCGATAGCTGAACCCGTGAGCACGATAGGAGCCTCGGCACCCACAGAACCGCCAAATCCGATGGTCAGCGCAGAGGCTACGATAGAGGTCCAACAGTTGTGAGGCTTCAGCTTCGACTGCTTCGTGGAGATGGCGTAGAGCACGCGTGTGATGCCGTGCGAGATGTTGTCGCGCACTACATATTTTATAAAGAGCATCGTCAGCCAGATGCCGATGACCGGGAAGACGAGGTAGAGCCAGTTGGCTCTGTCTGCCATAAAGCCATCGGTGAGCAGATTCTGTATCAGAGCGATGAGTTTATGAAGAAAGTATGCCGCTAATGATGCTAACACACCGATGGCTAAAGCCAGGATTGATGTCATCTGGCGGTCGTTGAGGTTATGCTCCCTCCACGCTATGACCTTGTCGAGCACCATTTAATTTATTTTCTGATAATTGTCACCTCTCCGTCTGGTTTGAGCTTGATGATGGAGCTTGGCGTGTGTGGTTTGTGTTCCTGACGGCGTGAGAAACAAACGTAGTCGACGCTGTCGAGCAGCTCCTGACTGATATCGGAATAGTTTTGTGCAGCTGGCTGCCCGCTGATGTTGGCACTCGTAGAGACAAGCGCTTTCTGAAAGCGGTAGCACAGCTCTTTAGAGAACGGCTCCTTGGTGATGCGCAGGGCTATCGACCCGTCTTCGGCAATGAGGTTGGGCGCAAGGTTCACGGCTCCGTCGAGGATAATCGTCGTAGGCTTGACGGCTACGTCGAGAAGATCCCAAGCCACCGCCGGCACGTTGCGCACATAGCGCTGCAGGCGCGCATCGCTGTCGACGAGGCAGATGAGCGCCTTGGAGTCGTCGCGATGTTTGATTTTGTAAACTTTTGCCACTGCCTCGGCGTTCGTAGCATCGCAGCCGATGCCCCATACCGTATCTGTGGGGTAGAGAATGACGCCGCCCTCCTTGAGGACCTTCACGGCGTTCTGAATATCTTGTTCTTGTGTCATATTAATTATACAATCTACTGCAAAGATACACAATCTTTATAGGCTAAACAAAAATACTTTCATTTTTTGCAAAAAAAAGCGGTGGATTCTTAGCTTTCTTCTTTTTAATTGGTAACTTTGCAACGATAACCAATCCTTTGAAAGGGATTTTAAGCATGAAATAATATTAACAGACTAAAAACATATCATTATGGAAGAACCCGTTTTGAAGCCGTACGTCATTGGTCTTGATCTCGGCGGCACAAATTCAGTGTTTGGTATTGTCGACTCTCGTGGCGACATTAAGACGACAACAGCCATTAAGACACAGGTTTATGACAAGGTAGAGGACTATGTCGATGCCAGTGTGGAAGCCCTTCAGCCTATCATTGATCAGGTTGGCGGCATCGGCAAGATCAAGTCGATGGGTATCGGTGCCCCTAATGGCAATTTCTACACAGGTACTATTGAGTTTGCCCCGAACCTTAAATGGGGTCACAATGGCATTGTTCCTTTGGCAAGCATGTTCTCAGAGAAGTTAGGGGTTCCTGTCGCTCTGACCAATGATGCCAATGCCGCGGCGCTCGGCGAGATGACCTACGGCGCTGCACGAGGCATGAAAAACTTTATAGAGATCACGCTGGGAACCGGTGTCGGCTCCGGTATCGTCATCAACGGTCAGCTTGTCTATGGTTGCGATGGTTTTGCAGGCGAGCTCGGTCATGTCATCATGGTTCGTGGAGAGAACGCCCGTCCTTGTGGTTGTGGACGTAAAGGTTGCCTGGAGGCTTATTGCTCAGCTACAGGTGTGGCTCGCACTGCACGTGAGATGCTCGAGAAGACAAAGCGTCCTTCATTGCTCCGCGACCTCGATCCTGAGAAAATCACCTCTCTTGACGTCAGTATTGCTGCAGGGAAGGGTGATGAACTTGCCAAAGAGATTTTCGACTTCACGGGGAAGATGCTCGGTGAGGCTTGTGCCGATTTCGCAGCCTTCTCTTCTCCTGAGGCTTTCATCTTCTTCGGTGGCCTGACAAAGGCCGGTGATCTGCTGATGGATCCTCTCAAGAAAGCCTATGATGCGAATGTGCTGAACATCTTCAAGGGCAAGGCTAAATTCCTGCTCAGCAGCTTGGACGGCAGCTCGGCAGCTGTCCTCGGTGCTTCTGCAGTGGGCTGGGATCTTTAATAGTTGAATATTCAAATAAAGCGGGGGTGGTTAGGCGACCACCCCTTTTCTTGTGCTTTTCATTCAAGCCCCAATTGCTTACTTCGTCACTTTTTTATTGAGACCCAATGCTGCCCTTGATTATCAGACTTTTCACGCAGAGCCGCAGAGGTTATTGAGCCGCAGAGATGATACGTATGAGAGGCAGAGATCGCTGAGAGGCCTTCGGCCTTATGAGGCGAGAGTGAGATTCGTAGGTCGGTGGAGGCAGCCCCAGAGGCTGGCAGGTTGTGACAAGAACTCCGAGGTTGAGAGCGGCTTTGGTCTTTAGAGAAAAGCAACTTCCGCGAGATACTTTTTTCTCGCCAAGCCGCAAAGGTCGCAAAGGAGAAGCATGAATATTTTCGGCCTGTACGGTAATGTTTTGCAGTGGCCGCCTCCAATGGCGGCCACCCATCGCAGGGTGACTAAACATGGATCGAGTGGCCTTCGGGTGGTGGCCGCCATTGGAGGCGGCCACTGCAACCAAGACCGACTGCATCACGGTTGGGGATGGCCAGGGGGTGTCAGCATAGACCGCTAAATCTATTCGTACAGAAGGAATATTTTCAAGGTAATCAACATGGCAGGCCAGCACGCTTTCACTGATGATAATTTTTCGCTGGAAAAGTCGGGATGGATCAAGAAGACAGGCCGTAAGCGGTGGCAAAAGAAAGATATCCTGTCTTTTGTAATGATTCTTTTGCTAAAGTCAGCGCCTGAAGTCAGGGAAGGCAACAGGAACGAATCCACCTTCGATGGACAGCCGCGACAGCTCTACGACGGCACACCATTCAGCCAAATCGTAGACATCCATATCCATCTGTTTGCCTTGGCGCAGGTTGTCCACCAGTCGCGAATCCATGATAAAGGAGATTCCGCCACGGTCATCATATTTAGCGGCATTTTCTTTGGCTTCACGTATATCGGCCGGCAGCCATTCGCTGATGACGCGCTTGCACTCATTGTCTGTCAGTTCTCTTCCGTCGAGCCACAGCGTTTCTTTGGGATATTTGGCCGCGTAGCCTTTTGTTCCCACAAGCTGATAGAGCCTACTGTAAGGCCGCGGAGTCATTACATCGTGATCTAAAACGATGGTACGGCCTAAGCGGGTGCGCAACAGCGTAGTTGTGACATCGCCGTTGCGGAATCCGTTGCCGTTCTCTCCGCAAAAACGTTGATAATAGTCCGGGCCTGAGATCGGTGCGCTGTCCATACTGACAAGTGTCTCAATGCGGTCGGTGCGGTGAATGCCCAATGCAAGGCACACGGGGCCAAGGCCATGCGTGGGATAGATGTCACCACGGTTGGCATAATTATAGCGCAGTCGCCATGGTTCCCATCTATCGTTGAGCCAATGATGATAACCTCCTGCTGCATGGACGATGTCACCGAACTTCCCTGCATGTGCCATGGCGGCAGTAGCCATCTCGAAATAGTCGTAGCATGCATTTTCAAGCATCATACAGTGAAGCTGTTGCTGCTCAGCCAAATCCACTATTTTCCAGCAGTCTTTCACGGTCATCGCTGCCGGCACTTCTACAGCCACGTGCTTGCCATTTGCCAGCGCACAGCATACAAGGTCAGCGTGGCTCTCCCAGTCGGTGCATATATAGACTAAATCAACATCTTCGCGTTGGCACAATAATTCAGCATTATTTGTAGCAAAACATGTGTTCGCGCCATTGTCGGCCATGATACTTTTGGCGGAATGGATTCGTTCAGTGCTTATGTCGCAAATGGCTACGATCTCGGTATGAGGAATGTGGCACCACCGCATGACCGCCTGACACCCGCGCTCACCCAATCCTATAAAACCAACATGAACGACTGACAGGGGAACAGTCCTAAGGCCGTAAGCGTTGTGTTGACCAACTGGCCGTAATGGCGACTCTGAAACAATAGGTTGTTTGTAGATGCTCATGATTGCTTGGCTAAATTCACGGCGTTTTCTTTCTTTGTGTCAGTTTTCACTTCTTCCTTCGTGACGTACCGTTTCCAGTAGGCGATGATGAGGGTAGTGAGTGGAAGGGCAATGATAAGTCCGATGAAGCCGAGAAGGGAACCCCACACGGAGAGGGAGAGGAGAAGAATGGCGGGGTTGAGACCCATGGCCTTGCCCATGATCTTCGGTGTGACGATCATATCCGTGATGATCTGTACGAGAATGAACAGACCTACAGCCATGCCGAAGATGAGCCAGAAGTTTTCGCCCGTATCAGCTGCCTTGAGCATGGCGAGGAATGCCGTAGGAATGAGGGCGAAGGTGTGCATGTAAGGAATGAGATCTAAGATGCCAATGAGGATACCCAAGCTGATGGCCATGGGAAAGTCCATAATGGTGAAGCCGATGCAGAACATGACACCCATACAGAGCGCCACGAGGCCTTGTCCGCGAATATAGTTGTTGAGCTCACGTTCCACATCCTGGGCCAACTCATGCCAGAAGGGGCGGTTCTTCTTGGGGAAGATGCGTATCCAGTTGTTGGTAAGAAACTCGTAGTCGAGCAGGATGAAGAAGGTATAGAGCAGGGTGATGAGTGAGGCAACGATGCTTATGATCACGTTGGCTGTCTGTCCTAAGACACTGAAGACTTTCGGCATTGCGGTCTTCAGGGCATCGGCGAAGTCGCGGCTTTTGAAGAACTGCTCTATCTGATGCTGGTTCTCCGTGATTTTCTCTGATAGCCAGGCAGAGATATCATTGGTGTGTGTGCTCGAGTGCATCCAGTTGGCCAGAATGTCGTAAAGCTTTTGGAACTGCTCGATCATGGGAGGAATGATGAGATAAACGATACCTCCGATGATGGCAATGACGAAGATGAACGTGAGGATGATAGCAAGCGCACGTATGTGTAAGTGCAGCTTGTTCTCAATGAATTTCACGATAGGAAAGAGCAGATAAGCAAAGAGCCATGCCACAAAGAAAGGGATGAGCGCTGCGCTGAGGTACTTCACAAGGAGGATGACGGCAATGACAAGAAGCGTAATGCCGCTCCAACGAATAAATTTATCGAAGGTAATCTCTTTTTGTGGCATGGTTTATTGCTTTTGTTTATTTTGAAGGGCGTGTGCGACGTCTTCGTCAAGACTCACGTTCGCAGACCGTTGCTGAATTTATTTCGCAGGCACTTCGAACTTGTCGCCGGTTTCTTTGACAAGAGCTTTTTTGAACGGCTCGGAGTAGCCAGGGCGTGCGACGGTAGCTCCGATGCCTTCGGGCGTGCGATCGAACTTACCGTTCTTCTCCGGCTTCACGGTCATGTCGTTGTATTTCACGATGAGATAGAAGGCGAGCTGCTTCCAGCGGGCAAGCATCTGTTGCGCTTTCTCGTTGCTGTAAGCATTGAGGTAGCTGAGCGCCTGAGCCTTGTCGGTCTTGTAGAGCTCCTGCGCCTTGGCTTCCACGGCTTGCTGGTTGGCGAGATAATCGTTTTCGAGGCTGTCGCGGACCTGCTTGAGACTTGGGAACATGAGTGAGTAGCGCGGATAAACCATGTTGCTCACCCAGTTGCACACCCAGTAAGCATTCTTCATGGAGAAGGTCACGGCATCGGCACCCGGTGTGTTGTAGCACTCCGGCTGCACGGTGTTGCCGCAATAGATTGGCGTGTAAGCCACCATGTTACCGTCGTCGTTGCCGAACCACAGTACGCCGCCTATCTCACGCGGCATCCAGGAACGCATCTGTGAGACATAAGAAAAGCCTGTCTGCTGGGTGGATGTAGGACGCTCGTTGAAATACTGCTTGCCGTTGACCTTGTAGAACAAAGGAGTGGGGCGATAGGGCATCTGCCAGATACCACCCCCTATGTCGCTGCCATCAGCCACAGACATCACGGTGCCCTCGTAGTGGTCGCGCATGTCAGCCTCGAGGTCTTTGACGCTCAGCTTCTTGTCGGGGATGATCCAGAGCGGCATGTCTTCTGCGTTCTTGTCTTTGCCGAGCGCCCAGGCAAGCCAGCGGCTCATATCCTTATGATGATTGAAGAAGCTCCAAACGCGGGCATCGCAAATACGCCGGCCGGAGAAATCGGGGAACGCATAGGTGTTCTTCCAGGAGAAGTCCTTGTCAGAGCCTTTGTACCAGCCTTTTTCTTTCGCGAAGCTGACGACATTCTTACTGTGCAGCACCTCCGTCTTATATTGTGAGAAAACGCCGATGCGACTCTGGTTGGCATGCCCACTGATTGCATCGTCGGGGATGCGCACAGCAACCCAGACTACTTTTTGCTTCTTGTCGCCGCCGCAGCCCATCATCTCCATGATCCAGGCTTCGTTAGGGTCACAGATGGTAAAGGTCTCGCCTTCAGAGTTGTATCCATATTTCTCGGCCAGACCGGTCATCACTTTGATGGCCTCGCGGGCTGTCTTGGAGCGCTGCAGGGCGATATAGATCAGTGAGCCGTAATCGATGATGCCCGTCGTGTCGACCATCTCCTCACGGCCGCCATAGGTTGTCTCACCGATGGTCACCTGAAACTCATTGATATTGCCGATGACATTGTAGGTTTGAGGTGCCTCCGGAATCTCACCGTGATACTTCTTTGTATCCCAGTCGATGATTTTGCGCATGGTTCCTTTGGCATGGGTTCCAGCTGCGTAGTGTGCCAGTCCGATGAACATGCCGTAGTCGTCGGCATTGTACGTACACATCACAGATCCGTCAGCGGATGCTTTCTTGCCCACAATGAAGTTGGTGCAAGCAGAAGCTGCGGCAGCGATGGTTAAGAAAAGAGCAGTAAGTATGTGTTTTCGCATATTTGTATTGTTTTTAATATTTAGCGCTTTAATTTCTCTACTCCGTGGTTATCTCATTACCGCAGGCTTCATTCTTTCCGAGTCTGGTACGTTGGGGTTGACGGGAATGCGGCCGTCGGAAGGTGTTGTGGGCGCTGATGGACCACTGTTCTTGGCCGGGTGCACACGGATGAGCTGAATGTCGTGGATGCTCATCAGCTGAAGCGTAGTCGATGAACTGTTGGCACTGTTGTTTTTGGATAGCAGGAAGAACCCGCTGATTTTCTTTATTCCAAGGCTGTCGTTGTCCGCGATCTGTATGGAAGAAGCCATGGATGAAGACAGATGTGTCACGGATGATGCCACACTGTCGTTGCCCAACGTCACGGCTAACATCACGATACCGTCGCGCATACCGTCTTGGAAAATGAAGTCGGAAACGAAGTTAAGGATAAGTTGATCACCTTTGTGGAAGGTGGTATCAGCTTGGAGATTGAAAGTATAGAGGTTGTAAGGCTCATTTGGAATGAGCACAAGTGATTTCTCTCCGTTCCAAACGTTCGCCGAGTCGCCTGATACGACACCGGCACTCATGGAGTTGGCTCCCAACTTATTAGCTTCGTCCTGCATGCGGTCGGAGATATGCTGATAGATGGTGTGGAGCTGATCCGTGTGCCGCATGTAGTAGACCATCGACGAGTCGAAGTCGCTTTGCGTAATATCATATTTCTTCAGTACAGCAGCTCGGTAAGCGACAGCATTCTTGACATATCCTCCCTCGGCTTGCTGTGCCATGGCATCAGCTATGTGATAGTCGTAGAGAATATCCTCCATCTCGCCGGAAGATAGGACGTGGCTGTTGCGGTCGCAGCTCGTTATAAGTGTAGCGACAACCAAAGCAGCGATTAAAAGAAATAATGTCTTACGCATCGTTTTATTCTTTCTTTTAGTCTTCCTCTGTATTTTTCTTCTTCTCTTCTTCAGTATTATCGTTCTTCTTCTGTTTCCCTCTTGCGATGTTGATGGTCTCGCCGATGACGGCCAGATCCTTGGAACAGAAGAGCAGCAGACAGATGACACCTGTCGTGATGGAGGCATCAGCGAAGTTGAACACCGGTGAGAAGAAGGTGAAGCTCTCGCCGCCTACTAATGGCATCCATGTGGGCCATGTCGTGTGGATGATGGGGAAATAGAACATATCCACCACCTTACCCATCAGGAAGCCTGCATAGCCTGTCCCGAAAGGTACACTGTATGAGACGGCATAGGGCGTGGAGGCCGTGAAGCACAATCCATAGAACAACGAGTCGATGATGTTGCCCGCTGCTCCGGCTAAGACCAAGGAGAGAAACACGACATAGATCATGCGCCCTTTCTGCTTCACCACCTGCCAGATGAACCAGCCGATGGCTCCTACAGCCGCAATGCGCAAGATGCTCAGAAACAGCTTGTTGACGAAGGTCATACCCCAAGCCATCCCGTTGTTCTCTATGAACGTGATATAGAACCAGTCGGTGATTCTGATCGACTCACCGAGGGTCATTGTCGTCTTGACGTGGAGCTTTATCACCTGGTCGATGATAAGGACAGCGATGATGATCGCCCACGCCACCAGTCCTTTTCTCTTCACTTCTTTCGTGCGTTTTTGGTAGACACATTAAGCGTCGCGTGAGGCACCAGGCGTAACCGCTCCTTGGGGATGAGCTCCCCTGTGATGCGGTCGATGCCATAGGTCTTGTTCTTTATTCTAATAAGCGCAGCCTCAAGCGACTGAATGAACTTATATTCGCGTTGTGCCTTCTGAATGAGGTTCTCACGCTCGATGACTTCTGTGCCTTCCTCTAAGATATGGTAGGTCGGCGCGGTGTCAGCATCTGTGTTGTTACCCTTGTTGCTCAACTCCTGCATGGCGTCGCTGTAGCTCTGCCGCGCAATCTTGAGCTTTTTATTGATAATCTCACGGAACTCTTCCAACTCTTCGTCAGAGTAACGCTTTACTTGCATGACTATTTAGATTAATCCTGAATAATTAGTCTTTCTCTACTTTGATGTTGAGTTTATACTCATCCATGTCCACTTCCGAACCATCGTTGTCGGCAATGGTGATAGAGTTGGCAAGCACCTGACTCTTGATGAGATCCCCGAAGGCTTCGATAGCCGCGTTGGTCTCCTCATGAGGCGCTATGGTGAGCTTGATGCGGTCCGTAATCTCCAGTCCGGTCTCCTTACGGAGGTTCTGGATACGGTTGATGAGCTCACGGGCAGTGCCTTCTTTCTTCAGCTCCGGTGTCAGCTCGACCTCAAGGGCCACGGTGAGGTTACCCTCGTTGCTGACGAGCCATCCGGGGATATCCTCGGAGATGATCTCTACATCGGCTGCCTCCACGGTGACGGGCTGGCCCTCGACCTCGAAGGAGATGGAACCGTTCTTCTCCAAAGAAGAAATGTCTTCCTGAGAGAGACCGTTCATTTTTGCTGCCACCCCCTTCATGAGTTTGCCGAACTTCTTACCCATGACGCGGAAGTTACACTTCACTTTCTTCACGAGGAAGCCGGAGTCCTCTACGAAGGAGAGCTCTTTGACGTTGACCTCATTCTTGATAAGGTCTGCAACAGCCTCAATATGTTTCTTCTGCTCGTCGTCGACGGCAGGGATCATGATCTTAGCTAACGGCTGACGCACCTTGATGTTCACCTTACGGCGCAGGGCGAGGACCATCGACGTGATCTGCTGCGCCACTTTCATGCGGGCCTCAAGATCCGTGTTGATCAGCTGCTCATCCACCTTGGGGAAGGTGTCGAGGTGCACGCTCTCCAGCTTGCCGCCGAGGTCGTGATAGAGTTGATCGGCAAAGAACGGCGCAAACGGAGCCAGCACCTTGCTTACGGTCATAAGGCAGGTGTAGAGCGTCTGGTAAGCGCTGAGCTTGTCCTCGCTCATCTCCTTACCCCAGAAACGTTTACGGTTCAGACGTACGTACCAGTTGCTGAGGTCGTCATTGACGAAGGCATCGATGAGGCGGCCAGCACGGGTCGGGTCATAGCCATCGAGCTCTGTCTGTACACCTTTGACGAGCGTGTTCAGGCAAGAGAGGATCCAACGGTCAATCTCTGTGCGCTTCTCCATCGGCACCTGTGCAGCGGCAGGATCGAAATTGTCGACGTTGGCATAGAGTGCGAAGAAACTATACGTATTATATAAGGTACCGAAGAACTTACGGCGGCACTCATCCACCCCGTTGGGGTCAAACTTCAGGTTGTCCCACGGCTCGGAGTTGGTGAGCATATAGAAACGTACGGGGTCGGCACCGTACTTGTTGATCATCTCAAACGGGTCGGTCACGTTGCCTACGTGCTTACTCATCTTGTTACCCTTGGCATCGAGCACGAGACCTGAAGAGATCACGTTCTTGAAAGCCACGGAGCCGAACACCATGGTAGCGATGGCGTGGAGTGTGAAGAACCAGCCACGGGTCTGGTCCACACCCTCGTTGATGAAGTCAGCAGGGAAGAAGGCGGGAGGAACCGGCGTGCCTGTATAAGTGCTGTGCACAAGCTCCTCGCGGTACTGAGCCTCTGTCTTGCCTGTAGCCTTGAGGCCTTCGGGTGCAATGTCGCCCTCGAACGGATAATGGAGCTGTGCGTAAGGCATAGAGCCTGAATCGAACCATACATCGATGAGGTCGCTCTCACGCTTCATCGGCTTGCCCTCGTCGCTGACAAGGACGATACGGTCGATATAGGGACGGTGGAGATCGATCTTGTTGTAGTTCTCTTCACTGAAGTCGCCCACTACGAAGCCTTTGTCTTTGAAGGGGTTGCTCTTCATGAAACCGGCTTTCACCGATTTCTCAATCTCATTGTACAGTTCCTCGATAGAGCCGATGCACTTCTCGTGGCGGTTCTCATCGCGCCAGATAGGCAGCGGTGTGCCCCAGAACCGTGAACGGGAGAGGTTCCAGTCGTTGAGGTTCTCAAGCCAGTTGCCGAAGCGGCCTGTGCCTGTGCTCTCCGGCTGCCAGTGGATGGTCTTGTTGAGGGCGACCATCTCCTCCTTCTTCGCTGTGTCGCGGATGAACCAGCTGTCGAGGGGGTAATAGAGGATGGGCTTGTCGGTACGCCAGGAGTGAGGATAGTTGTGCACCATCTTCTGGATCTTGTAAGCCGTGCCTTCCTGCTTCATCTCCATGCAGATGACGATGTTAAGGTCCTCCGACTTCTCCGAAGCCTTCTTGTCCCACACGCCATCGGGATTGAACTTCGGGTCGTATGCGTTCTTCACGTAGTCGCCCTCATGGTGCTTGTAAGCCTCCACGTCAACGCAGCGCTCGACAAAGTTCGCATCGAGGTCGCTGAGTACATAATATTTACCCTGGAGATCGACCATCGGCCGGGTCTCACCCTGTTTGGAGATGAGATAGAGCGCCGGGATCTTAGCATCGGCTGCTACCTTGGCATCATCAGCACCGAAGGTAGGAGCGATGTGCACGATACCGGTACCATCCTCTGTCGTGACATAGTCGCCGGGGATCACACGGAAAGCTTCCTCTGCCATCTCCACGAACTTATCGCGGCCATCCTTGCTGGAGAACATCTTCTCAGGATGCTGTTCGGCATATTCGTTGACAAACTTATGACTGTACTGGCTTACCTTCTCGCAAGGCTTGACCCAGGGCATGAGCTGCTGGTAGTGCAGGCCCACGAGATCCGTACCTTTCATGTGGTCGATGATCTTCCAGGCGCAGCCTTTCTTCTCCTTGTCGAAAGCCGGCAGCTCACCTTCCTTCACCTCTTCCTTCGGGTCGAGGTAAGCCTCTAAACGGCTTTGTGCAATGATGGCTGTGATAGGCTCGCCATCGTAAGGGTTATACGTCTGTACCGCCACATAGTCGATCTTCGGACCTACGCAGAGTGCAACGTTGGAAGGCAGGGTCCAGGGCGTTGTCGTCCAGGCGAGGAAGACAGGCTTGCCCCATTGGGTCCATGCCTCGCGTGGATCCGTGATGAGGAACTGAGCCGTGACGGTCGTGTCCTTCACGTCACGGTAGCAGCCCGGCTGGTTCAGCTCGTGAGAGCTCAGCCCCGTGCCGTCGGCAGGAGAGTACGGCTGAATGGTGTAGCCTTTATAGAGCAGTCCTTTGTTGTAGAGCTGTTTAAGCAGCCACCACAACGTCTCGATATATTTGTTGTGGAAAGTCACATAAGGATGTTCGAGGTCGACGAAATAGCCCATCTTCTTCGTGAGCTCGTCCCACTCCTTCGTGAAACGGAGCACATCCTCATGGCAGTGACGGTTGTATTCTTCAACGGAAATCTTGGTGCCGATATCCTTCTTCGTGATATGCAGCTCCTTCTCTACATTGATCTCTACGGGCAGTCCGTGAGTATCCCAGCCAGCCTTACGCTTCACCTGGAAGCCCTGCATGGTCTTGTAGCGGTTGAATGTATCTTTGATGGAACGGGCCAGCACATGGTGGATACCGGGATGACCGTTGGCCGAAGGAGGACCTTCAAAGAAAATGAACTTAGGACAACCCTCACGTTCATCAATGCTCTTGTGGAAAATATCATTCTTTTCCCACGCTGCTAACACTTCATCGTTGGTCTTGGTAAGGTCAAGACGGTCGTGCTCGGCAAATCTCTTAGCCATAATATATTTCTTTTTACCTTGTATTTTAATATTTAGGCGCAAAGTTAGCAAAAAAATAATAGATAATCATTATCTTTGCACGTAAAAACATTTAATCATGGAAATAAAGACAGCCGAATACACCATTTCCTCGCCCACAGTGACGATGTGCCCGAAAGACCATCGTCCGGAGTTTGCTTTTATAGGACGGAGCAATGTGGGAAAGTCGAGCCTTATCAATATGCTTTGCAACCACAAAGGTCTGGCAAAGACTTCAGCCGTCCCCGGTAAGACGTTGCTCATCAACCACTTCATCATCAACCGCGAGTGGTATCTCGTTGACCTCCCGGGCTATGGCTATGCCAAGCGTTCGAAGACGGAGCGTGACAAGCTCGACCGCATGATACGCTCCTATATCCTCCAGCGTGAGGAGCTTGTCAATGTCTTTGTGCTCATTGACATCCGTCACGAGCAGCAGAAGCTTGACCGTGAGTTTGTCGACTGGCTTGGGGCAAGCAATATCCCGTTCTCTATCATCTTCACGAAAGCTGACAAGCTCAGCGTGGGCAAGGCGCGTGCCAATGCCAAGGCATGGATGGATGCGCTCCTCGACACGTGGGAGTCGCTCCCACCTTATTTCATCACATCCGCAGATAAAAAGACGGGTAAGGAAGAGGTCCTCGATTATATCGGCAAAGTGCTCGACGAGCTCAAGTAAGATATCGTTGCGATCTGCCCAATGGAGGCTTATCATGAGTAACTTCAGGTCGCTGAGCAAAAACCTCGGAGGTAAGAGAGGTCTTTGCTCACTGTCCCCACAGTAGGGCATGAAGCAATGGACACTAAGCATTGTCATGAAGTCATTGCCTCTTTGCAGTCATTTTCTTGGCCGTCAAAACATTATCAACGCCTCGAGCTGCCTACAGTCGCTATGAAAAACTACATTGTTACAAAACTTGTTGGTCGTTTCTTTCTTAGTTAGAAGGAAAAAGTGTATTTTTGCACTCAAAAAGAGATATCTTCCCTTTTGCTTAGGAAGGACTATATGAAGAAAGTTAAAGCCATAATAGCTATATTGTTATTTTTGATTGCGCCATCGATATCTGACGCTAACGCCCTGTCTCAATATAATGTCGGCTATCTGAATCTTAACACGGGTATGCCGAGCAACTATATTGATGATGTATATCGTGACACCAATGGTTTTATGTGGATATCCACTCATGGTGGCGGACTCGTGCGCTATGACGGATACACTTTTTTCAACCTCGGTCTGGGAGGAAATGTCGGTTTCGGTTTCCTGCCCAACAGCTGCAGCAATGTAGCGGAAGATAAGTTTTGCCGGCTGTGGATAGCTTATGCCGAAGGGGTGAGGGTCTTTGACCTCCATACCATGCTCATGGAGAACCTACAGGGTGTGAGCAGTGACGTGAAGACGGTGCTGAACAGAAAATTGTCGGAGCCCGTACAGAAGGTGTACTGTGACAGCAAGGGGTGTGTATGGTTAGTAAAGGTGGGATCCATAGACCGTATCGCTTTCGACGAAACGGGCAAGGTGTCGGGCGTGCTCTCGGCACGTCACAACACGAAGGTGCCGGATATAGCTATCGCTGATTTGGATAACGACGGCTCGGTCTATGTGGGTCTCAACTTCCAGATGAGTCATGTCGTGGTGCAGGGCGGGAGGCTCATCATAGAGAATCTCTCAGCACGCTATCCTTACCTGACGGGTTCAGTTATCAGCGCTATTCTGAAGTGGAATGGAAAGATATGGTTTGGCACCAACCACGGACTCTATTGTATCGACGGGCGCAGCTGGCACCACAACGGTACGGCCCAGGGCCTGCAGCATGAGACGGTGACATCGCTGGCCGTCACGCCAGATGGAAGCGGCCTGCTGATAGGTACGCTCTGCGGTGTCGATGTCATGGATGCCAATGCCCATTTCTACTATCAGCTC
Source organism: uncultured Prevotella sp. (assembly GCA_900315955.1). Taxonomy (GTDB): domain Bacteria; phylum Bacteroidota; class Bacteroidia; order Bacteroidales; family Bacteroidaceae; genus Prevotella. The sequence continues at coordinate 31,350 of ONBC01000007.1, read as the reverse complement.
AATGCCAACAATCAGCCTTTGCAGCTCTCCAGCAATTTCGTGAACAACATCTTCGTAAATGACGGATGTATATGGATAGGTACCGAGACGGGTGGTATCACACGCCTGGTGCCACGCCTGCTCTCGCTTGACAACTACGCGCATGTTGATGGTGATGCCAACAGCATCAGTTCAGGACCTGTCAACGCCATGTATTCCGCTCCCAACGGCGACTTGTGGGTGGGAACCGTGGAAGGCGGCCTCAATCTCAAACGCAGGGGATCTGACCGTTTCATCCATTTTACCACGTCCAACAGTGGCTTGACCCATAACTCAGTATCCTGTCTCGTAGCCGACAACCGTGGCACGTTGTGGATAGGCACATGGGGTGGGGGCGTGTGTGCGATGCAGGGCAACAGCATCCGGCCCTTGGCTGTTGACGCGCGCCATGCCGTCGACTTGCGGTTTGTAGGTGCCCTCGCCTTTGACCCTTACAACAACGGGTTGTGGATAGGTGCCAACGATGGACTCTTTTTCTATGATTATAAGACGCATCGTGTCGTGGATCCTTTCCCACAATGCCGTACCATCAACGGTGCCATTGGCAGCATCGTCACCAAAGAGGGTAAGTTGCTCATGGGGTGTGTGCCGGGAATGGTGTGTGTGGATCTGAAGCGCGGACGCGACCGACGAGGTCACTTTGCGTTTACACATTATATATATAAGCTGGACCATCCGTCCTCGAAGGCCTTTGATAAGGTGACCTCCTTCTGGCAGTCGCCCGATGGCAGTCTGTGGATAGGCACCGTGGGCTATGGCATGTACCATGTGACCGGCAGTCTGAACGATACGACGAAGATAAGAAACTACACCACGCGAGACGGGCTGGCCAACAACTCCGTCAAGGGAATAGCTGAAGTCTACAACGGCTCACTGTTGGTAGCCACAGAGAACGGACTGTCGAGATTGAATACCAAGACGATGGAGTTCAGCAACTTCACCGAGTCCGATGGCCTGTTGTGCGACCAATTCTATTTCAACGGCGTAGTCTCATGGAAAGGGAAAATCATCTACTTAGGTAGTGAAAAAGGTCTCACAGTGCTCCATGGCATCAACAAGAAGATGTCGGACAGCGGCAAGCTCCATTTCACCGGGCTCTTTGTCAACAACCAATGGGCTCAGGCCGGAGGCGACCATCTCAAGGAGACCATCAGCGATGCCAAGGAGATCCACTTGTACGAGGGAGACCGAAATATCGAGATTGAATTTTCTGCTTTCCGCTACGGATGTGAGTCGCAGGGCATCTACTCCTATCGCTTGAAAGGTTATGAAGATAAGTGGACGAAACTGCCACCCGGTGTCCATAACGTGCGCTATACCTCCCTTCCCGGCGGTCACTATACCTTGCTTTTGCGTTACACCTCATCGCTCAACAACAGCGACAGGCAGGAGACCTCCCTCTCCATCGATGTTACGCCTTATTTCTATAAGAGCTGGTGGTTTATGTTCCTCGTGTTGGGTGTTGTCATTGCCATTGTGGCTTACGTCTACAATAAGCGTGTGGAGCAGGTGCGCTACCGCGAGACGGAGCGGCTCTATCGTCCGATAGAGGCCGCCCTGAAAGACAGTCCTGATCCCGGTGCTTTACAGGAGCGTATTCAGAACATCCTCCGCACGCAGCAGCGCTACCGCGAGAGTCAGGAGAAGACGGTGGAAGAAGACAAAAAACAAGTGGCGAGGAAATCGAATGGCGACATCTCTGTCATGTCGCGCGTGATGGCTGTCATGGCGAAGCGCTTCTCCGACCCTACGCTCAACGTGCAGCAGTTAGCTGATGCCGTGGGCATAAGTCGCAGCGAACTGCACAAGGCCCTGCAGACGGAGGTTGGCACGGGTACGACACAGTTTATCCGCGACTACCGCCTCGACATGGCGCGCCGCTTCATCGAGGACAATGTCGCCGAGCGCAACATTACGGAGATCGCCTACAGGGTGGGCTTCAACGACCCTAAGTACTTCACACGCTGCTTCACGCAGAAGTTCGGTACCGCCCCGTCCTCATACAAGAAGTAGCCGGAAGATGTATTATATCGAGGAGAAGAAATGTAAAGATTTATTTTTCGCAACCCCCGCTGAGAATCGTTTCTTTTCGAGCGAATGGATCCTTGACCGAAAAAAACGCCAAGACGAGCCGAGTTGGTAAATAGCTGAATATCAGTTGTTTATCTAATTTTTGCTTTTGTGAGGCATTTCTGTCGCTTTCAAATTACGGACTATACTACGGTTATGTCACCAACCTTACTACGGATATGTCACTGACCTTTAACGGTTATGTAGGGTACCTTAGCGTTAAAGGTCAGTGACATATCCGTAGTAAGGTCCATTCTCCGCCTCTTTCCTTTATCCTATAACACTGATTTCAGTTTATTACACCCCACTTTTGCCTTCTCTTTCATCAATTTCCATTGACAAGACTTTTTACTTTTTGTCAAAATTGTTCATGGTTTCATGGTCTTCCTTTCGGTCGTAGAAAAAAATAATAAAACAGATTATGCAGGGATGAATCTTTTTGCACCTTCTTATTAACAATGAAAAGTAGAAAAATACGTCATATCACGAAAATCCACCTTATATTTCTGTTTTTCCACTGTGTAGATTTACACTCTTCCTAACTTTGCAGCACAAGTTTACTGGTTTTTGGGCGATTTTCATCGTCTATCAATCACGCTGCTTGTGCGCATGCCGTAAAGGCATCTGAGCGAAAAGGTAAGAACCGTGTAGATAATTTTTAAAACTAAAAACAGGTATAATATGAGGAAACAACTATTCTCAGTGATGCTTTGTCTGGGAGCTGTTGGTGGCATGGCAACGATGCCGTCACCCGTAAGAGCTTCTATCACTCAAAGTCAGACGATCAAGGTCAAGGGACAGGTTGTCGATGAGAAGGGCGAGCCGCTTATCGGTGCCACGGTCAAGGTGAAGAATGCCAAAGGTGGAGTCGTGACCGATTTGGATGGTAACTTCTCTCTCGAAGCTCCTGCCGGTGGCACCCTTGTCGTGAGTTACATTGGTTATAAGGATCGCGAGGTGGCGGTACGCAACCGTGCTATCATCGACCAGATTGCGTTGGAACAGGACAACCACACGCTCGACCAGGTCGTTGTCGTCGGTTATGGTACACAGAAGAAAGCCGACCTGACAGGTTCTGTGGCTGTGGTCGATGCTGAGGAGATGAAGAAAGTGTCCAACTCCAATATCTCTACTATGCTGGAAGGTAAGGTTGCCGGTGTGCAGATCACGTCTGACGGTCAGCCTGGTGCCGACCCATCGGTCCGCATCCGTGGTATCGGAACCTTTGGTTCGCAGGCTCCGCTGTATGTTATTGATGGCGTGCCGATGGGAACGACCATCCGCGACTTCTCGCCAAACGATATTGAGACCATTCAGGTATTGAAGGATGCTGCCGCCGGTGCCATCTATGGTTCACGTGCCGCTAATGGTGTCATCATCATCACTACCAAGAACGGTCAGAAAGATCAGCCGTTGAAGGTCAACTACTCCGGGTATTTCGGTGTCGATTCAGCCGATAAGGGTGTCTATGATGTGATGAATGCCGACCAGTATAGTCAGTATATCGGGCAGGCAGCCAGCAACTCGGGTACTCCTGTTCCCGGTGGTTACACAGCTGACGCCAATGGTGTCTATCACTTCCTTGACAATACCAACACCGATTGGTTCGATGAGGTCTTCAAGACAGGTACACGTATGAACCACCACGTAGATCTCTCTGGTGGCGGTTCCCACAATACCTATAATGTAGGACTCGACTATTACAATCAGAAAGGTATCATTGAAGGTGCCGGTCCTAACTATAAGCGTTATACAGCACGTGTAAACAACACGTTCGACACGAAGTTTATCAAGTTCCGTACCGGTCTGACCTATTCTCACTCCAACCAGGATAACATGTCACTCTCCAATGCCAGTGAGTATGTCCAGGGTCTGTATGGCGATGTCACTAACGTGCTGCGTGGTACCCTGCTCATGCAGCCTACCATCAAGGCTTACGATCCTTCCACTTGGGTCCTTGACGACAAGGTTGGTTCGGCGTCCTCCTATAACTATGATGCTTTGGTTACGGTGTTTATTATGACAATATTCACGGTGACATCTCCGCTTCAAATCCTCTACTTGTAAACAATAAACTGACACGTAAGACGATCGTTGATCGCTTCGTAGGTACAGCCTCTGCCAACGTAGACCTCTTCAAAATGGTGGGTCTGCAGAGCAAGAACCACAGTCTGCATTATAATATTAACCTCTCCTACAGTAAGACGCACGCTTTCGACAAGACCTGGATACCCGCTTGGATTCAGTCGAACCGTGTCTATCTTGCCAAGACCAACGAGCGCCTCACCAAGGGCTCACGCGATTACTCTGACGCCTTGATAGAGAACACTTTGACTTATGACGGTCATATCGGGAAGCACAACGTCAACCTCGTTCTTGGTCAGACTTTTGAAGATGAGCGTACCAACCTGCTGACGGGCTGGGCTAATGATCTGACAGAGCCTTACTTCCTGCAGCTTCAGAATGGTGCTACGCGCGATGCCAATTCTTACGAGTACAAGCATACGCTGGCTTCTTACCTCGCACGTCTGAACTACAACTATGCAGAGAAGTATCTTCTTTCTGTCATCGTACGTCGCGATGGCAGCTCTCGCCTGTCCAAGAACATCCGTTGGGGATGGTTCCCCTCTGTCTCTGCCGGCTGGCGTATCGACAAGGAGCCGTTCTTCAAGGTGCCGACCGACATTATTAATATGTTGAAGCTTCGTGGTTCTTATGGTGAGCTGGGTAACGAGAACATAGGTGAGTACCAGTACATGGCAACGATGGCACGTAATAATATGTCCTACAGCTTCGGCGGTGAGACCGTTACCGGTTCAGCTATCACCGACTTCGTCAACAAGAACATTGCTTGGGAGAAGAAGATCACTTATAACGTCGGTGTTGATATGGCCATGTTCAACAACCGCTTGGAGTTCAGTGCTGAGTGGTACAAGAACCGCGCCAAGGACCTCCTTTATGGTGTGCCTGTGCCAGAGCAGGCCGGTGTTGCCAATACGACGGTGACCATGAATGCCGCTACGATGGACAACAGCGGTTTCGAGTTCTCGGCTACCTACCGCAACTACGACCATCCGCTGAAGTGGGAAGTCAGTGCGAACCTCTCTACGCTCCGTAACCGCGTCAAGAGCCTCGGCTTCGGTACCGACTCTTATATCGCCGGTGCTTACATCACCGTGCCCGGTCATGAGATCGGTAAGTTCTATGGTTGGAAATATGCTGGCATCATCCGTAACCAGGCAGACCTCGACCGTCTGAATGCGATTGCAGCAGAACATGGAAAGACTACTTATCAGCAGGGTGCGAACATCGGCGACTGCTACTATGAAGATGTCAACGGCGATGGTGTCGTCGATGCCAATGACCAGACTGTTCTCGGCAGTGGCCTTGCCAAGATGAACTTCGGTATCAGTGCCCGTCTCGCTTACAAGGGCTTCGATCTCAGCATCCAGACCTTCGGCGCCCTCAACTATCACGTAGCTGATGATATCTATAACAGTTTGAACTCTTGCTACGGCTATGCCAACAAGGATGCCGCCCTGACCGATGCCAACCGTTGGAATGAGGACCACACAGAATATCTGTCTAATGTGCCTCGTACCTATCTTACCAACAACGCCACCCTCGCTTGGAACGACCTCTTCTCAAGCCGTATGATTCAGAATGCTGCTTACTGGAAGATCGCCAACGTAGAACTCGGATACAATATGCCCGACAAGTGGTTCGGTGGTGTCGTTACAGGCGTGCGTGTTTACGTCTCTGCCCAGAACCTCTACACCTTCACAGGCTACAAAGGCTACAACGTCGACTATGCAGGAGGTGTATGGACACCGGGTTACAACTTCTGTTCATTCCCGACACCGCGTACCTTCATGTGCGGTCTGCATTTCACATTCTAACAAAGCAATTCTTTACAGAACAATTAAAAACGGACATTTTATATGAAACTATATAAGATTTCACTCGCTCTTATGCTTGGGCTTGGCGGGATGGCTTCTTGCAGCGATGAGCTCAACGTGGAGAATCCCAACCAGCAGACTTCTGAGACCTTCGGCAATACCGCCCAGGAGCTCCAGGAAATTGTGATAGGAGCCTACAACCACATCCGTATGGAAGGATCATACGCACGTGTCGGTTATACGATTGATGCCACCCGTGGTGATGAGGTCTGGAACTCCTCTCAGGTCTGGTACCTGCCTTTCGATGATTATGATCTCCCCGTTACCGGTGATATAGGCTGGTGGGTATGGCGTGAGTGGTACTACACCATCAACGAGTGCAACCTCGGACTGTCGAAGATCGGGGACACCGATGACGCTCAGCTCTCCGACTCCTACAAGCAGATCAAGGGTCAGCTGCTCTTCCTGCGCGGCTTGGCTTATTATAATCTGACGGGTTACTTCCAGAACGTGCCCTTGATCACAACTTATGATACCTATTCGACCCTTGACGGCCTCTATGGAACGAACGTGCCGGATGCGTCTTCTTCCGAGACACAGTACGACCTCGTCCTTGACCAGGTAGAGAAAGACTTCAGCGAGGCTGTCGTCCTCCTGCCTTCCAAGGCTGCCGGTGGCCAGTGGGCGAAAGGCCGTGCCAACAGTGGCGCTGCAGCCGGTTATTATGCACGCGCCCTGATGCAGCGTCATAAGTATAGCGAGGCGCTTGCCGTGTTGAAGGATATCATCGCCGGCAAGTATGGCAAATATGAGCTGATGCCCAACTATGGTGACAACTTCCGCGAGGGTACCGCTTATGAGAATAATGCGGAGAGCCTCTTCGAAGTGCAGTTCCTCGATTACGGTGCCCAGGGCACTGACGATGAGTGGACACCGGTCAACACCAGTAAGAACGCCACACAGGGCTCTGCCATAGAGTCCAACTATGCACCTGGCTACTATGGTGGTTGGGCAGACCTCTCAGCATCCCCGTGGTTGTATAACCTCTTCAAGAATGAACGCACAACGGACAACCACCTCGATCCGCGTCTCTACTGGACGCTCGGCACTTATGAGTCGGACTGGGATACCAACGACCAGACACTGGGCAACGTGATGTACACCAACAAGGTGACAGCTACGTCTAACATCCACACCAACAACGCTAATGGGGGTATTCCTATCGCTAAGTGGACCAATATGCGTACCGGTCTTTACGACAAGGTCGTCACGGGTCTTCACGACGGTATCAACCTGCGCCTGATGCGCTACTCCGATGTTCTGCTTCGTGCCGCCGAGTGCGAGAACGAGGTCAACGGTCCTACGCAGCAGGCTATCGACTGGATCAACCAGGTGCGTGAGCGTGCTCATCTGAAAGACCTCAAGCTGGCTGACTTCCCGACCAAGGATGCGCTCTTTGAGCAGATCGCCAATGTGGAGCGTCCGAAGGAGTTCGGCTGTGAGTTTGGCCGTGGCTTCGACCTCATCCGTTGGGGCTGGTTCTACGACGAGGGCCGTAAGGAGCAGCTGCGTGAGCATGAGGCGTTCCGCCGTTCAGTCGATTTCACGGAGCATGCGCTCACCGATCCTGTTGATGTGTCACAGATCGGTACCGACAAAGAGCTGAAGAGCTCATTCGATACTTATGTGCAAGGCCATGAGTTCATTCCTATTGTCCAGACGCTGACCAATAAGAATGGCAACCTCAAGGGAAATGCAGCCAACAACAGTGATGACAGCTACTACAAGTGGTTCACGGGTAAGGGCTTCACGATCCATCCAGTGGTCGATCTTAATAAATAAAGTGCAGGGACGGTCCTCGGGACCGTCCGCATCAAACAACAATTAAAACAGAAAACAACACTATGAGACATCTCAATAAAATAGCAACAGCATTCTGCGGCTTGGCGCTCGGCCTTGTTGCACTGTCCGGTTGTGAAGGTGCTGACCTCTATGATAACGATACGCCGGATTGGATCGCTGAAAAGATCGACTCCATCAACAACGCCAGACAGTCTCACGAGGAAGTCCTCGAAGGCATGCATGAGGATGTGTACACGATCGGTAATACAGACTTCTCTACCGGTTGGTGGGCAGCGTTCTCCAAATATTATGTCATTGGAGAGAACCAGAAGTGGTACGCTCAGTTCAACCTGAACATCAACCCTTCCGCACCGAATACTTACAAGAACTTCGCGCTGATCATCTCTTCAGATGCTGACCGTGGCGCTACGGACTATAAAGAGTATGGCGCTATCCGCTTCGACAACCAGCCGAGTGGCAACTCTGAATGGGGCGACTATATCGACAGAAGTAAAGTGGAAAGCAACCTTACTTTCGAGACCGACACGGATGATGGCGTGCAGAAGCTCGGCGGCAAGGTCACGCTCACCGTGGATCGTTCGCGCAAGGACTCTTTCGTTGTGAAGATGACCAACGGCACCGTGACCAAGACCTACACGCAGCCTACGAAGCTGGTCAATCTAAATGCTGATGCTACGGACACCAACATCCGTTGCTACCTTGTACCCGAAGGCTCTTATATCGACTTCCTGGCGTCCAACATCGAGCCGATCGGTGGCTACACCTCGGCCCAGGACAAGCAGCCGGTATCGATGGTTCTGAACAATGTTCCTGAGGAGGTGCCTTTAGGTTCAGACCTCAACAAGGCTATGGAGGGCGTCTCGGCTACCGTGACCTATGAGGAAGGCGTCACCGCCATCGTTCCCGCCGACCAGCTCTATTTCGTCTCGGCACCGGATATGAGCACCGAGGGTGAGAAGAACCTGGTCGTGGTCTACAACAAGACCTTCAAGGGTGTGGCTTCAGACAAGCCTATCTCCGCCCAGGCAAAGTTCAAGGTCGTCTTGCTGCCTACCTCGATCGAGGTGACCGCCAAGCCTACCTATCGCAAGTATGCTTACTACACATCCACGGCAACGAGCGCGCTGACAGACCGCACCCTGGCCTTCGATCCTACGGGCATGGTCGTCACCGGTACCTTCCCCGATGGTACGACAGCTACGATTGACAACAGTAAGCTCACGTTCTCTGCCGTCCCGGCTTCAGAGGGAACGCACGAGGTCACCATCAGCCGTGGCACAGCAAAAACCACGGTCAACGTCAAGGTCAGTCCTTCTACGGCGACACTGGTCACGCCTTCACCGACAACGCTTGGCGCAGCAGACAATTCCACGATCTGGTGGGGTGCCCACCTCGACAATGATGTCAATGTGCCCATTGGGGAGACACGCCACTTCGTATTCACCAACTATGCTGGTGCAAACAACTGGAACAACTGGGTCGTTGTGCTTCGCAACGCTGCCAAGGCCGAGTATGCTGTGGTACGCTCCGACAACTATGGCTGGGGCAACGGTTACAGCACGGCTCTGCTGAGTGGCGGACAGGCCGACTGGGTGACATGGCTTGCTGCTATGAACGGTGCCAAGGTGGATGTCTTTGTCACCAATGTCGGTAATGGTACCGCAGACGTGCAGGCTGTCATGCATGGCACCGATGGTAAAACTTATACGCAATACTATTTGGGCATAAGCACGGTTGATCCTTCCGATCTGAATGTCGACTTTACGGTCGATGGCTGCCACCTGGTCTTTGGCAGTTCTTCTGCAAAACGGCATTATGTACATCGCAGATAGTTGTATAAAAAGATAATAATTCGCGGGCATGGCTGCATGAAAGTACGGTCATGCCTCTTTGGGTTAAAGATCAATCCTTTTATGATGAATACGCTTTTTCAACATTCTTTTCTTTCGGCATTAGCGCTCGCTGCTCTCCTCCCGTTGTCTGCTCAGACAGCGTTGACGGATGCCGACCTCACCGATGTCTACCATACGAAGACGGTTACGGGACGTATCTCTGTCCATGACCCGTCGATTGTTGCCGATGGCGACAACTATTATATCTATGGCTCACATCTTGGGCATGGCAAGACTTCTGCCGCCAACATCTACCAGGCTTGGACAACATGGGGCGCGGGAGAGGCTTCCGGCACGTCGGGCTCGCTTTTTGCCAATGCCTCGGGAAACCTCATCAATTTTGCCGATGCTTATTCTACCCAGGCTTACACCGGCAAGGTGAAGAACTACCAAGGAGCGGAGGCAGACTTCATTCGTTTCGATGCCCACGGCTGGCAGGCCAAAGGCAATAGCGTTCAAGGCATGCAGTGGGCACCCGACATCATCTTCAACAAGACGATGAAGAAATGGTGCATGTACATGTCGCTCAATGGCGACTCGTGGTGCTCGAGCATTGTGCTCTTCACTTCCGACAGTGCGGAGGGCCCCTGGATCTATCAGGGACCTGTCGTGATGTCTGGCTTTGGGAAAGGCTTTACACACAATGGATACAGTGGCACGGACGACTGGAAGCGCACCGACCTCGCGCTGGCTACGGGGGCTACATCGTTACCCGCACGGTATGCTCCTTCAGACAACTATGGCAACTACTGGCCCAACTGTATCGATCCGTGTGTCTATTATGACGACGATGACAACCTTTGGATGTCGTACGGATCCTGGTCGGGCGGCATCTTTGTGTTGCGACTGGATAAGACCACGGGCCTGCGTGACTACACTTATACGTTCCCTTATCAGATCAATGGGGTGACAGTCACCCCCGGTGCCGCCAGCAAGGCATGCACCTCCGACCCTTACTTCGGTAAAAAGATTGCGGGGGGATATTATGTCTCGGGCGAAGGCAGCTATATCAAAAAGATAGGCAAGTACTGGTTCCTCTTCCTCAGTTATGGCGGTCTGAACCCCAGTCAGGGTTATCAGATGAGGATCTTCCGTTCAGAGCATGCCACGGGACCGTTTGTGGATGCGAATGGCACTTCGGCTTTGTATTCCAACTATAAGATGAATTATGGCAGCAATGCTGCGACCGACCGTGGCGTGCTGCTCATGAATGGCTATCAATGGGAGACCATGCCCACCGGCGAGGTGGCGCAGGGCCACAACTCCGCGTTTGTGGATGGCGAGGGCCGTGCGTTCGTCGTGTATCACACGAAGTTCAATGACGGTTCCTTCGGTCATCAGGTGCGGGTGCACCAGCTCTTCCTCAACGAGGATGGCTGGCTCGTGGCTGATCCGTACGAGTTTGACGGGGGCACGACGACAGATGCCAAGATAGCGTCGACGGCAAGCATCGCCGACGAGGAGATCCCCGGAAACTACCAGATTATCCTGCATGAGTATAAGCAGGCGTTCGCGCCCGTCTCCAGTTCTAACCAGGCCACGACGGCAAAGCTCCAGCAGCCTAAGGACATCACGCTGAATGCTGATGGCACAGTTACGGGAGCGCTGACAGGCTCCTGGAAACGCACGGCGGGCACCGACTATATCACTCTTACCTTGTCCGGCGTAGCTTATAAAGGCGTGCTGTTTCATCAGACGGTCGATTACACCGACATGAGCTCGCTCAATATTGCTGCCCTCTCGTCGGGCGCAAGTACGGCGAAGGAGATCTGGGCGTCTAAAGTGGATGCCAAGGCTGCCATCAAATACACGCTTGACCATTATCAGGTGCCTTTCGTGGATGGTGCTACCATCAATAAAGATGTGTTGTTGCCCTCTGCGACGGGGAATCTGGGGGCTACCGTGACTTGGAAGTCGAGCGACGAGAATGTCTATGATACTGATTTCGGCGAGCCTGTCGCCGACGGACCGGTCGTCCTGACTATGACGGTGAGCAAGGATGGCTATTCCTACTCGAAAGAGTATAAGCTCAACGTGAGCATGAACGGCAAGAGTTCGACACCAGTTTATTATCCTGTTTCCGCAGAAAAGAATGTCACGAATGCTTTCTTTACCAACTTCACGCAGGCTTATTCCCTGACGAAAGGCAACGAGGCTGAGTTTAAGTTCGTGAACTATTCGGATAAGGCGCAGAACTGGGACAACTGGCTCTTGGTTCTTTCCACCACCGCCCATGGCGCTACGGGGTACAAGGAATATCTCGTCTTGCGCAATGACGCTTATGGATGGACGCCGACGGCGAACACCACGGACAACAGCTGGTACACGTCAATGACACATAACTTCAACTGGAATACTTTCAAGGAAGATATGGATGGCTCCACCGTGGATATGACCTGCAGCTATGCCCAGGAAGGCACGTTCACGATGAAGGCTAAGATTACGACCAAGGCAGGCAAGGTCTACAACTACAGTTTCGTGATGCCCATTCCCGGTGCTCCCAATACTCTCACGCTCTTCTTCACAGGAGAGAAGTCGTATATCGATGGCTCCAGTGTCCGGACGGGAATTTCACTCCCTGCCGTGAGTGACAGAAGGACTGATGGCAGAGCCTACAACCTTAATGGCATACAGGTTGGCACTGGCTATCATGGCATTGTCATCAAGAACGGTAGGAAAATCATTCAGAAATAATTAAGGATAGCGTGAGCTGACATATTATAGTCATTCTCAATAAGATATAATTAAATTTTATTAAATATGAACCTTTTACTTGCATCTTTACTCGTTGCTTCCACAACGATACAGAATCCGCTTGCCCACGACCCTGTGATGGCGTATGAGGACGGCACTTATTATCTCTATTACACAGGACAGGACATCTCGCAGATGACTTCTAAAGATTTGAAGAACTGGACGGTGAATCCGGATGGTGTCCTCGATGGTAAACTGCCAGCCTGGACACACGACAGCGTACCCGGCTTTGAGCATCAGGTGTGGGCACCCGATGTAATACATTATAATGGCAAGTGGTATATGGCCTATGCTTGCTCCACCTTTGGCAAAAATACGTCGGCTATCGGACTGCTTTCCAATGACAAGTTAGCGGATACCAAAGGCTGGAAGGACGAGGGTTGTATTCTCACGTCTAAGGCCAAGCGCGACAACTGGAATGCCATCGACCCCAACTTCGTTATCGATGACAAGGGCTACCCCTGGCTCACCTGGGGCTCGTTCTGGGATGGTATCCAGATGATACCTCTCGACAAGAATATGCATGTGCTGACTGGTGCCAAGCCGAAGACCATCGCCCGCCGCTTCGCCTTCAACGTGCGTGATGTCCCCGAGAGCGAGGGAGGCCCCGTACGCTATACCCCCGGCGACTATCCTACTGCCGCCGGACAGAATGCCATCGAGGCACCGTTCATCTTCAAGCATGACGGGTATTATTATCTCTTCGTCTCCTGGGATTACTGCTGCACGGGCATTCGCAGTACCTACCGCGTCGTCGTGGGCAGAAGCAAGACCGTCGACGGTCCGTATCTCGACGACCGTGGCATCGACATGCTCGATGGCGGAGGTGTACCCGTTATCGAGGGCGACAAGAAGAAGTTTGAAGCCATCGGACATTGTGCTGCCTACCATTTCGGCAGCAAAGATCTCTTTATCTCACATGGCTATAAAATCCCGGGTGGAGAGGCTGTCCTGGTACAGAAGGAGATAAAATGGAAGAACGAATGGCCAATATTGTAGAATTTCGTACGATTCTTAAAGTTTCCACCAATTAATGTTATTTTTACACCCATTTCATGGACCAAGCATATATCTTTGCAACCAGTAACCAATCCAAAAACAAATAGATGAAATCAAAAACCTTATTGCTGTCTACTTTCTTGGCAGTGGGACTGAGTGCTCAGGCGCAGGTCTTGGTCAACGTAGACACACATTCTACAAAGACGGTATCACCGGACTTATATGGCATCTTCTTCGAGGATATCAACAATGCAGCTGATGGTGGTATCTATGCCGAGCTGATTCGCAACCGATCCTTCGAGGATGACAACAAAGACATACCGACATGGTCTGTCTGCGGTGCTTCCCATAAACTTGTCACAAAGGGGCTCCTCAATAAAGTCCAGGGGCATGCCCTGGAACTAACTTTTGCCGGCAAGCAACTTCAGACCCTTACCAATGATGGTTTCTGGGGTATCAACGCCGTTCAGGGTCGTCCTTATAAGTTGTCGCTGTGGATAAAAGGTAAATATAATGGTACCGTGAAGGCGCAGCTCGTCAGCGCTGACGGTAAGACCGTCCTTGCGGAGACACCGGTCAATGGTAAGGTTACAGGCAAGTGGCAGAAGCTTACGGCAGAGATGATGTCGGCGGGCAACGACCCCAAGGCTAAGTTCCAGCTCGTCTTCAATGGCAAGGGCACTGTAACGTTGGATGTGGTGAGCCTCTTTCCTCCGACCTTCAAGAACCGTCCTAACGGTCTTCGTCCTGACCTTGCCGAGATGCTTTACAACCTTCACCCGAAGTTTGTGCGCTTCCCCGGCGGCTGCTTTGTAGAGGGTCAGGAGAGTCCTGCCAACGCTTTCCATTGGGAGAAGACGATCGGCCCTATCGAGGAACGTGAGGGACATAAGAATGTCAACTGGGGCTACCGTACGACGGATGGCATCGGCTTTGATGAATACCTGCAGATGGCTGAGGACTTTGGTGCCAAGCCTTTGTATGTTGTCAACGTCGGCCTGTGGCACGGTGGCAAGACACCTGTCGACAGTCTCCAGCCGTGGATTGATGAGACGCTCAACGCCTTGGAGTATGCCAATGGCGATGTGACGACGAAGTATGGTGCTCTCCGTGCCAAGAATGGACATCCCGCACCTTATAACATCGAGTATCTCGAGATTGGTAATGAGAACAACCAGCCTGATCCGGCCCTTCAGAGCGACCATTATTATGAGCGCTTCAAGAAGTTCAAGGATGCTATCCTTGCCAAATATCCCAAAATGCACCTTATCGGCAATGTCGTAGCCTGGGGCGATGACAACCCGAAGTGGGGGAGTGAGGAACCTGTTGAGCTCCTCGATGAACACTACTATCGCAACCCATCCTGGTTTACCAATGCCTTCCACAAATACGATAGCTATGAGCGTGGCAAACACGGGATCTATGTCGGTGAGTATGCTGTCACGCAGGGCTTCGGCAATATGGGCTCCTTGGAGGCAGCTCTCGGTGAGGGCGTCTATATGATGGGTATGGAGAACAACTCCGATGTGGTGAAGATGGCATCTTATGCACCCATCTTTGCCAATCTGAACCGTCGCGTCTGGGCTCCAGACATGATACAGTTTGTCAGCGACAGAGTCTTCGGCACACCTTCTTATTATGTACAGAATGTGATGTTCAACAATATCGGCGACAAAGTCCTCAATGTTACGGTCGACAATCCCTATTCTTACGATGTCGATTACAAGTTGAAACCGGAGATTTGTCAGGTCGGCGTGGGCACATGGGCGACACAGTGCTCTTTCAAGGATGCTTCACTGACCGATAATGGCAAGACCCTCACCGGGGAGACGGTAAAAGACATAAATATAAAAGGTGACTGGACAGAGGCTAACGGTGAGCTCTCACAGACTTCCAACGAGGATGCTACGATTCGTCTCAATCCCGTACGCTTCAACGCCCAGAACTATACTTATAAAGTCCGGGCAAGAAAGAACAGCGGTGATGAAGGATTCCTTATCATCTTTAACTATGTGGACCCCAAAAACTACTGCTGGCTGAATATCGGTGGTTGGGGAAATACGCAGCATGGCATCGAACAGATTGTCAATGGCGGAAAAGGGCAGATGGCCACAGCCTCAGGACATGTGGAGACCGGTAAGTGGTACGATGTGGAACTCAATGTTAAGGGCGACAGTGTTTATGCCAAGCTTGACGGCAAACAGATCTTCGCCACACGACTCAAGCCCAATGTGACTCCTGGCTTCTTCGCTACTGCTACGAAAGACAGTAAGACCGGCGAGGTCATCCTGAAGATTGCCAACACCAATATTGAAGGCACTACAGCAAAGATCTCCTTGGACGGGAAGACGATAAAGAATGCCAAACTCATCCGTTTGACCGCCAAGAACGGTAGCGAAGAGAATGACATCGACCATCCTACCAATGTGTATCCCACAACAACGGTCATCCCGGTTAACAGTGACAGCATAGAGCTTGAAATTCCTGCCTCTTCACTGAATATTCTCAGAATGAAGTAGGGACTATAAAAAGATTAATGATTACTACGATGAAGATGTAGTAACCTTACAGCAAATAGACTAAAACTTTAAACAAATATGCAAAACAAGAGAAAGACCTTAGGTGCACTGGGCATCGGACTACTTGCGTTGGCCTCTTGTGCCGGTGGCAGACAGATGCCGCTGACAGCGTCGGGACTCAACCCGGCTGATTTTGATACGACCCTCAATGGCAAGAAAGTGGAACTTGTCACGCTGACCAACGACAAGGGTATGGAAGTCTGCCTGACCAATTATGGCGGACGTGTGGTTTCCATCAGCGTGCCTGATAAGAACGGCATGGCCACGGATGTGGTGCTTGGCTATGACAATATCAGACAGTATGTTGACACCATCAACTCTCCTTCCGACTATGGCTCCAGCGTTGGCCGCTATGCCAACCGCATTAAGAATGCGCAGATAAATGTCGCAGGCAAGGTATACCACCTCCGTGCCAACGATAATGGTAACACCCTGCATGGCGGTGGCCTGACGGGATGGCTGAACAAGGTCTACGACATTCAGCAGCAAACGGATAGCAGTGTGACCTTTGCCATCACAGCCCCTGATGGTGAGAATGGCTTCCCCGGTACGGTTAAGGCTACCGCTACCTACCTGGTGAAGGGCGACAATACCCTTGACATCACCTTTGGAGCTACTACCGACAAGGAGACCGTCATCAACATGACCAATCACTCATATTTCAATCTCACGGGCGACCCTTCGAAGGAAGGAGTGGATCAGGTGATGTATATCAACGCCGACAAGTTCACGCCCTCTGACGAGAAATATATTCCTACCGGTGAGATTCGCGATGTCACGGGCACCCCGATGGACTTCCGTAAGCCGCATGCTATCGGTCAGACTATTGTCGACACCACCTACGACCAGATTCGCAATGCCACGGGTTATGACCATAACTGGTGTTTGAACACCTTCCGCAATGGCAAGGGTGATGACAGTAAGGTGGCTGCCAGCCTCTATTCTCCCAAGACGGGTATTCTTTTGGAGGTCTTCACCAATGAGCCGGGACTGCAAGTATATACCGGCAACTTTCAGGGCACAGGCATCGCCTGCAAGCATGGCATCAAATACCCCAAGCATGTCAGCGTATGCTTCGAGAGCCAGAAATACCCTGACAGTCCCACGAAGATTGTGGAGAAGACAAAGGGATGGGAATATTCCAACCCTTACCTAAAGCCCGGACAGAAATACTATAGCCACCTGGCTTATAAGTTTTCTGTAAAAAAATAAATGTCTCTTTCTGAAAACAAGCAAACAAAACTTATAACTTTTCAACTGTAAATGAACTGGAACGCTAAAGAATTTATATGGCTGGACTGGGTTGTCCTGGCCATCGGCATAGGCCTTGTCGCCATCGCTGTATATAAGAGCATTATGAAGGACAAGCGCAAGATGAAAGGCGCCGACAGCCAGGACTATCTCTTCGGCAAGGGAGAACCCTGGTGGGTCATCGGCGCGGCAATCTTCGCTGCTAATATAGGCTCCGAGCATCTGGTAGGTCTTGCCGGAACGGGAGCTAAGGACGGTGTGGGTATGGCCCACTGGGAGATGCAGGGATGGATGATCCTCATCTTAGGCTGGCTCTTCGTGCCTTTCTATCAGTTGCTCAACAACAAGCTTGGGCGCATCATCACCATGCCGGAGTTTCTGAAGTTCCGCTATACCAAAGCCACAGGCTCCTGGCTGAGCATCATCACCCTGGTGGCCTACGTGCTCACGAAGGTGAGCGTGACAGCTTTCACTGGTGGTATCTTCTTCGAATACTTGCTCGGCATACCCTTCTGGTATGGAGCCCTCGGCCTTATTCTGGTGACGGCTATCTTCACGATCTTCGGTGGTATGAAAGGTGTGATGACCATGTCGGCTATCCAGACACCTATCCTCATCATCGGCTCCTTTCTGGTGCTCTTCCTCGGACTGGCAACGTTAGGCGACGGCAGCATCACGCAGGGATGGAGCAATATGATGACCTACTGCAGCCAGCTGCACAACGGTTATGGCACTACGCACATGTTCCACTGGAGTGAGGGTGATCCTATGTATCATGACTATCCTGGCTTCGTGGTCTTTATCGGAGCTTCTATCATTGGCTTCTGGTACTGGTGCACCGACCAGCATATCGTACAGCGTGTGTTAGGTCAGACCAAGGGCGAGGACAACAGCGTGGTGATGAAGCGTGCCCGCCGCGGTACCATCTGCGCCGGCTATTTCAAGCTCCTGCCCGTGTTTATGTTCCTCATTCCAGGAATGATCGCTGCCGCCTTAGCAGCCAATCCTGCGAAATACGGATTGGTGATGAACAACACCGATGCCGCCTTTGCCCTGATGGTCAAGGATGTGCTGCCTGCTGGTGTAAAGGGTATTGTCACCATTGGTTTCATCAGTGCGCTGGTGACATCCTTAGCCGCTTTCTTCAACTCCTGTGCCACCCTCTTCACTGAGGATTTCTATAAGCCGCTGAGGGCTGGGAAGAGCGAGGCCCATTATGTCCTTGTGGGACGCCTGGCTACCGTTGCCGTGGTACTCCTCGGATTAGCATGGATGCCGATTATGATGAGCATGGATACCCTCTACAGTTACTTGCAGAACATACAGTCGTTACTGGCACCTGCTATGGTTGCCGTGTTCTCCTTAGGCATCTTCTCGAAGAAGATTACGCCTATGGCCGGGCAGTGGGGACTTATCGGCGGCTTCGTCATCGGCATGCTGCGCCTGGTGACCAATGTCATCACCCATAACGGTGAGGCTGTGATGACAGGTGCCTTCTGGGAGAATACCACTTGGTTCTGGCAGACCAACTGGCTTATCTTCGAATGCTGGCTCTTGGTATTCATCATCGTGATGATGTTTGTCATCTCGATATTCACAAAGGCACCGTCAGCAGAGCAGATTGCTGCCATCACCTTTACGCCGGAATATCGCAAGCAGATTCGTCAGAGCTGGAACGCGGCGGATGTCGTCGCCACCTTAGGTGTGGTCGCCCTCTGCGGAGCTTTCTATTGGTATTTCTTCTAATAACAGGTGTGGGCTATGACGGGATATTATAGTGAACATTCTAAAGTATAGGTCTCTGTCGACTGCATCGTCTTTGGTTTCGAGCAGGATAAGCTCAAGCTGTTGATAGGCCGTCGGCAGATGGATCCGGGCCGTGGGGAGTGGTCGCTCTACGGTGGCTTCGTAGGTGCCGACGAGAGTCTCACCGATGCTGCTCACCGTGTGTTGAAAGGCCTGACAGGACTCGACAAAATCTATATGCGGCAGGTGGGTGCCTTTGGCGACATCGACCGTGACCCCGGCGAGCGCGTCATCTCGGTAGCCTATTGCGCGCTCATCAACGTCAAGGACTACGATGACTCGCTGCGGGAGAAATTTGGACTTGAGTGGGTCCCCCTTGACAAGTTGCCAAAACTCTACTCCGATCATAACACGATGGTCAAAGATGCCTTGAGCATGCTGCGGCGCCATATCAACACGGAGCCCCTGAGCTTTAATCTGCTGCCACCCCTGTTTACGCTCACACAGCTGCAACATGTCTACGAGGCCATTTTAGGCTATGAGATTGACAAGCGCAATTTCCGTAAACGTATCAAGCAGATAGATTTCATTGAAAAGACCAACTTAATCGACAAACTCTCATCCCGGCGCGGGGCGGCGATGTACCGCTTCAATAGCAGAGCCTATGATGCCGCTCCGGAGTTTAAACTTTAAACAATTTTTATCATGCTGGAAGAATTAAAAGAAAAAGTATACCGTGCCAACCTTGACTTGGTGAAGCACAACCTTGTATTGTTCACCTGGGGCAATGTCTCGGGGATAGACCGTGAGAAGGGTCTCGTGGTCATCAAACCCTCCGGTGTCAGCTATGACACGATGAAGGCCAGCGACATGGTTGTCGTAGACCTACAGACGGGGAAGGTCGTAGAGGGTGCTCTCAACCCCTCGTCCGATACCCCTACACATCTGGTGCTCTACCGCAATTTCCCAAAGATCGGTGGCGTTGTCCATACACATTCCACCTATGCTACGGCGTGGGCGCAAGCAGGCTGCGACATCCCTAACATCGGCACCACACATGCCGATTATTTCCACGATGCCATCCCCTGCACCGATGACATGACAAAGGACCAGATGGAGGAGTATGAATACAATACTGGCGTGGTCATCGTTGACAAGTTCAATAAAGACCATATCAACTACGTGCATACCCCCGGTGTGCTGGTGAAAAACCATGGCCCTTTCACTTGGGGCAAGGATGCCGATGAGGCTGTCTATCACGCCGTTGTGGCAGAGCAGGTAGCTAAGATGGCTTTCATCTCCTTCTCTGTCAATCCGCAGACCCATATGAACCCGCTCCTTGTGGAGAAGCACTTCTCACGCAAGCACGG
This sequence comes from uncultured Prevotella sp., assembly GCA_900315955.1. Taxonomy (GTDB): domain Bacteria; phylum Bacteroidota; class Bacteroidia; order Bacteroidales; family Bacteroidaceae; genus Prevotella. Next base: position 10,888 of record ONBC01000007.1, on the reverse strand, counting down.
GCCAAACGCCTATTACGGTCAAAAGAAAAAGCAACAGTAATTATCGGATATTAATCATATACACTTAAAAACAAAAACAAATAAATAAACACTATCATGGAAAAAGCATTTAAAGACTTCGAGGTATGGTTTGTCACTGGCGCTCAGCTCCTTTATGGCGGCGACGCCGTCAAGCAGGTGGATGGTCACTCTAAGGAGATGGTCGACGGACTCAACAACTCCGGTATCCTGCCTGTCAAGGTCGTCTATGCTGGCACGGCCAACAGCTCTAAAGAGGTGGCCGACGTGATGTCTCGCGCCAATGTCGACAGCAAGTGTATCGGTGTCATCTGCTGGATGCATACCTTCTCTCCTGCTAAGATGTGGATCAAAGGCATGCAGATTCTCCGCAAGCCGCTCCTGCACCTGCATACACAGTATAATGAGAAGATTCCTTACGATACCATTGATATGGACTTCATGAACCTCAACCAGAGTGCCCATGGAGACCGTGAGTTCGCACATATCCTCTCCCGGCTGCGTAAGCCCCGCAAGACCGTCATCGGCTACTGGAAGGATGAGAAGACTCTCAAGCACATTGCTGTCTGGGAGCGCGTCTGCGCCGGTGTTGCCGATGCTCAGGACTGCCTCATCATCCGCTTCGGCGACCAGATGAACAACGTGGCCGTCACCGATGGCGACAAGGTGGCCTTTGAGCAGGTATTGGGATATCATGTCGACTACGTGCAGTTCTCTACTGTTCTGGAGTATTTCGACAAGATTAAGGATGAGGATGTCGATGCCCTCGTGCACGATGTCTACTTCAAGGAGTATGTCGTTGCAGATGCCCTCAAGGATGAGAAGAGTGTGGAGTACAAGAAGATCTGGAATGCTGCCAAGGCAGAGCTCACTATCCGTGCCGTGCTCAAGGCCTATGGCGCCAAGGGTTTCACCACCAACTTCGACGACCTCGGTGATGTCAATGTCGAGGAGACAGGACATGGCTTCGACCAGATTCCCGGACTGGCTTCTCAGCGCCTGATGCACGACGGTTACGGCTTCGGTGCCGAGGGCGACTGGAAGAGTGCCTGCCTCTACCGCACCACATGGTTTATGAGTCAGGGTCTGCCCGGTGGCACCTCTTTCCTGGAGGACTACACGCTGAACTTCGACGGCGACAACACCTCTATCCTGGAGAGCCACATGCTTGAGGTATGCCCCGACATCTCCGAGGAGAAGCCGCGCCTTGAGGTCCACTTCCTGGGCATTGGTGTGCGCAAGACTCCTACTGCGCGCCTCGTCTTCACCACCAAGCAGGGACATGGTATCACAGCTACTGTCGTAGACATGGGCAACCGCTTCCGCCTTATCGCCAACGATGTCAACCTCATCAAGTCGAAGCCGCTGCCGAAGCTCCCTGTAGCCTCAGCACTGTGGATCCCCGAGCCGACCTTCGAGGTGGGTGTAGGCTGCTGGATGAATGCCGGTGGAACCCATCACTCTTGCTTCAGCTTCGGTCTCACTGACGAGTATTGGCGCGACTTCGCCGAGATCGCCGACATGGAGGCTTGCATCATCAACAAGGATACTGACTACGAGCAGTTCCGCAAGGAGCTCCGCTGGAACGAGGTCTACTACATGCTCAACAAAGCACTCAGATAAGGTGACATGACTGCAAAAGAAACCATACAGCAGGGTAAAGCCATTCTCGGAATAGAGTTTGGCTCTACCCGTATCAAGGCCGTCCTCATCGACGATGAGAACAAGCCTATAGCGCAGGGCTCCCACACATGGGAGAACCAGTTGGAGAATGGTCTGTGGACCTACAGCATCCAGGCTATCTGGGAGGGTCTGCAAGACTGCTATGCCTCCTTGCGCAACGATGTGAAGACACAATATGGCCTTGAGATTGAAAACCTCGCCGCCATAGGGGTCAGTGCCATGATGCACGGTTACATGGCTTTCAACAAGAAGGAAGAGATTCTGGTTCCGTTCCGTACATGGCGCAACACGAACACAGGCAAGGCAGCAGCGAAACTGTCGGATCTCTTCAACTTCAACATCCCGCTCCGCTGGAGCATCGCCCACCTCTTTGAGTGTATCCTCGATGGCGAGAGCCATGTCAAGAATATCGACTATTTAGCTACACTGGATGCCTATATCCACTGGCAGCTCACTGGTGAGCGCGTCACAGGCATCGGCGATGCCTCGGGCATGGTGCCTATCGATCCCGATACCAAGGACTACGATGAAGAGATGGTTAAGAAGTTTGATGCGCTCATTGCGCCCAAGGGATATCCTTGGAAACTTCGGGACATCCTGCCGCAGGTGCGCGTAGCCGGACAGGAAGCAGGCAAGCTCACAGCCAAAGGAGCCAAGTTGCTCGACCCTTCCGGACATCTGAAGGCAGGCATCCCGATGTGTCCTCCCGAGGGTGATGCCGGCACGGGTATGGCGGCTACCAACGCCGTCCGTCCACGTACCGGTAACGTGTCATGCGGTACGTCTTCCTTCTCGATGATCGTGTTGGAGAAGAATCTCTCCAAACCTTACAAGAGCATCGACATCGTGACGACACCGGATGGCGCTCCCGTGGCCATGGTCCACTGCAACAACTGCACCTCAGACATCAACGCGTGGGTAAACATCTTCAAAGAGTTCATGGAAGCCACAGGACAGAAGGTGGACATGCAAAAACTCTTCGAGGTGCTCTTTCATGCCGGAGCCAAGGGCGATGCCGACTGCGGTGGCTTGATGGCTTACAACTATTTCTCGGGAGAGCCTGTCACGGGGCTGAGCGAAGGCCGCCCGATGATTGTGCGATCTCCGAACGATAAGTTCTCATTGGCCAACTTCATGCGCGCCAATCTCTATGGTGCCGTAGCCGTACTGAAGATCGGGAACGATATTCTCTTTAAGGACGAGAAAGTGGCCGTTGACCGTCTCACGGGTCATGGCGGTTACTTTACCACACCTGAAGTGGGACAGCGTATTCTTGCTGCCGCCCTCAACCTCCCGATCTCTGTTATGAAGACAGCCGGCGAAGGTGGTCCGTGGGGAATGGCACTCCTCGCTTCCTATCTCGTCAACAGTGAGAAACACCAGAGCCTTGCCGACTTCCTTGAGACAAAAGTCTTCGCAGGAAACAAGGGCACGGAGGTGAGACCCACTCAGGAAGAGGTCGATGGCTTCAATGCGTATATCGAGAGCTACAAGAAAGGACTCGAGATTGAGCAGGCGGCCGTGAAATACAAGGAATAAAACAAGGTTGCGGGCGGCTGCCATGGCGCCGCCCGCAACAAAGCGAAAACGACAATCAAATAATGATCAAGAAATTATCTGTTATTCTCCTCTCTGCTGCATGTTCCTTCCATGCTGCGGCGCAGGATGCCGTTGTCACTATCCATGCCGACCAAGGCAAATACAAAATCAACAAAGAAATCTACGGACAGTTTGCCGAGCACCTCGGATCCTGCATCTATGGCGGATTATGGGTAGGGCCAGACAGCAAGATTCCCAACACACAAGGCTATCGAACGGATGTTTTCAATGCCCTCAAAGAGCTCAGGGTTCCCGTACTGCGCTGGCCCGGAGGCTGCTTCGCAGACGAATATCATTGGCAAGACGGTATCGGTCCGCGCTCACAACGCCCTAAGATGCAGAACAACAACTGGGGCGGAACCATCGAAGACAACTCTTTTGGAACCCATGAATTTTTGAATCTCTGCGAGATGCTGGGCGCTGAACCCTACATCAGTGGAAATGTCGGCTCGGGTACCGTGGAGGAACTTGCCAAATGGGTGGAGTATATGACCTCCGACGGCGACACGCCCATGGCTAAGCTCCGACGTAAAAACGGACGCGAGAAGTCGTGGAATGTGAAATACCTCGGCGTAGGCAACGAGAGCTGGGGATGCGGAGGCAACATGCGCCCGGAATATTATTCCGACCTCTTCCGCCGCTATTCCACCTACTGCCGCAACTACGACAACCATCACCTCTACAAAATAGCCTCTGGTGCCAGCGACTACGATTACAACTGGACGAAGGTGCTCATGGACCGTGTAGGCGACAGAATGGCGGGACTCTCCCTTCATTACTACACCGTTAAAGACTGGAGCAACAACAAAGGATCTGCAACCAACTTCGACGACCAGGAGTATTTCTGGACGATCTCCAAGGCCCTGCAGATAGAGGATGTCATCAAGAAGCACTGTGCTATCATGGATCAGAAGGACCCGGATAAACGCATCGGCCTGCTCGTTGACGAATGGGGTACATGGTGGGACGAGGAGCCCGGAACGATCCGCGGACACCTCTATCAGCAGAACTCCATGCGCGACGCGATGGTCGCCGCACTCTCACTCAACGTCTTCCAGCGCCACACCGACCGCATCAAGATGGCGAACATCGCACAGGTCGTCAACGTGCTTCAGTCGATGATCCTCACCGACACTGTGGGAACGGGGCACATGGTGCTCACCCCGACCTACTATGTCTTCAAGATGTATCGTGGTTTTCAGGATGCCACCCACCTGCCCATCGATGTGAAGGAAGACTCCATCAATGTCACGGGCAACAAGATGTACAAGGCTGTGGACAAGAAAGTGCCGATGGTCTCTGCCTCGGCTGCCAAGGAGAAAGATGGTAGTATCATAGTATCTTTAGCCAATACGAATCTTGACAAGACACAGGAGGTTGAACTGCACTTAGAGGGTATCAATCCCAAGCGTGTCAGTGGTAACATCCTTACCTGCAAGAAGATCAGCGACTACAATGACTTTGCACATCCCGATGTCATCAAGGAAGTGGCATTCACGGATGCTAAACTGAAGAAGAATGTCGTCAAAGCAAAGATACCGGCTAAGTCTATCGTAGTTCTGAACATCAGATAAAAGGCTGAGGGGGTCTTGTGGTCGCCGACATCCTCTTTTATGATAAAAAGAAAACCACCTTGCTACATGCCCCCCTATTTTTTTTAACTCAAGACAAGAGCAATCCATACAGTAGTCAGTAATTATATAGCGAAACATAAAATAAACCAATGAATAATATAAAAGTGATGAACCATGCAGCCGACAACATCCGTATCCTGGCTGCTTCTATGGTAGAGAAGGCTAACTCCGGACACCCAGGAGGTGCCATGGGTGGAGCTGACTTCATCAATGTTCTCTTCAGCGAGTATCTCGTTTACGATCCTGAGGACCCTACATGGACAGGTCGCGACCGCTTCTATCTGGATCCCGGACACATGAGCCCTATGCTCTACAGTGCCCTCACGCTCCAGGGTAAGTTCTCTATCGACGACATCAAGCAGTTCCGGCAGTGGGGCTCACCATGTCCTGGACATCCTGAGCTCGATGTCATGCATGGCATTGAAAACTCCTCTGGACCTTTAGGACAGGGACATGCCATTGCTGCTGGTGCTGCCGTGGCTGAGAAGTTCTTAGAGGCCCGCCTGGGCAAGGTGATGATGCAACACCGCATCTTCTGCTATATCTCCGATGGCGCTGTCGAGGAGGAGATATCACAGGGTGTGGGACGTATTGCCGGCACACTGGGGCTCGACAACTTGATAATGTTCTATGATGCCAATGATATCCAGCTGTCCACTGAGACAAAGGATGTCATGGATGAGGACACGGCAGCCAAATACCGTGCCTGGAACTGGAATGTCATTGAAATCAACGGTAATGATGTAGCCCAGATTCGTAAAGCCCTTGACAGTGCTATCGCTGAGAATCAGCGTCCTACACTCATTATCGGCAAGACCATCATGGGCCGTGGCGCTGTCAAGGCCGACGGTACCAGCTATGAGCATAATGTGAAGACCCATGGCGCTCCCCTCGGTGACGGAGCCTATATCAACACCATCAAGCATCTTGGTGGCGACCCGGAGAACCCCTTCGTCATCTTCGACGATGTGAAGAAGCTCTATGCCGGCCGCCGCGAGGAGTTGAAGAAGATCGTCGCACAGCGTCGTGCTGAGGAGCAGAAGTGGGCTGAGGCCAACCCCGATAAGAAAAAGCTCATGGATGAGTGGTTCTCCGGAAAGGCTCCGAAGGTGGACTGGAGCAAGGTGCAGCAGAAAGAGGGCGTGGCCACGCGTGCCGCTTCCTCAGCATGCCTGGCGGAGCTTGCCAAGCAGGTTCCCAATATGATCTGCGCTTCAGCCGACCTCTCCAACTCCGATAAGACCGACGGCTTCCTCAAGCAGACTCATGCGCTGCAGAAAGGCGACTTCTCCGGTGCTTTCTTCCAGGCTGGGGTTGCCGAGCTGACAATGGCTGATATGTGCATCGGCATGATGCTCCATGGCGGCGTCATCGCTGCATGCGGCACGTTCTTCGTCTTCTCCGATTATATGAAGCCTGCCGTGCGTTTGGCTGCCCTGATGGGCGTGCCAGTGAAGTTCATTTGGACCCACGACGCCTTCCGTGTCGGTGAGGATGGACCTACCCACGAGCCCGTGGAGCAGGAGGCGCAGATACGCCTCATGGAGAAGCTTCAGAACCATAAGGGTCAGGACAGCGTGCATGTGTTCCGTCCCGCTGACGCTGACGAGACTACGGTGTGCTGGGAGATGGCGATGGAGAATACCGAAACGCCCACTGCGCTCATCTTCTCCCGTCAGGGTATCGCCAAGCTGCCCGAGGGTAATGACTACAACCAGGCCCGCAAAGGTGCCTATATCGTAGCAGGCTCCGACGACAACCCCGATGTCATCCTCGTGGCCAGTGGCTCTGAGGTCTCAACACTCGAGGCAGGGTGTGCTGCCCTTCGTGCCGACGGCATCAAGGTCAGAGTCGTCAGCGCTCCCTCTGAAGGCCTCTTCCGCCGACAGCCGAAGGAGTATCAGGAAGCAGTGCTGCCATATAGTGTGAAGAAGTTTGGAATGACAGCCGGACTGCCCTGCACCTTAGAGGGACTGGTAGGCATCGGTCCCAACAGCCGTATCTATGGCATGAAGAGCTTCGGATTCTCAGCGCCTTACAAGGTCTTGGACGAGAAGCTCGGATATACCGGCGAGAACGTCTACAAGCAAGTAAAGGCTTTCTTGGCTTTTAAATAAACAATAGGTGATTCGTTACCTGGGCTGCGCTTGCGCACATGGTATGGAGATTCTATTCATTTGTCTTTCAAGAAACAGACTATGTTGAAAAAAATCTATTCTGTTTTATTATGCTTCGCATTTTCCACCTTGTCAGCTCCTGCCGGTTCACCGCTTGTCCGCAGCAACGGCTACCCTTACTCTCAGGTGCCTTTCACACAGGTGAAAGTTGTGCCTTCATCCTTCTGGGGCCAGCGCCTCTCTGCAGTGAGGACGGTCACCGTTCCGTTGGCCTTCAGTAAATGCGAGAGCGAGCACCGTTATAAGAACTTCGAGATGGCGGGCTACACCCTCCGTCATCCTGGCCATACCGGATTGCAGACAAAGGACTGGGATGTCGACTCGTTCATGGGTTTCCCTTTTGACGACACCGATGTCTATAAGACTATTGAAGGCGCAAGTTATCTGCTGCAGACCTATCCTGATGCAAAATTGAAATCGTACATCGACAGTGTCCTTGACATTGTCGCCTCGGCGCAGGAGTCTGACGGCTATCTGTACACTGCCCGCACCATCAACCCCAGACATCCGCATCCATGGTCGGGACACAGGCGCTGGGAGAAGGAGGAGGTGCTCAGCCACGAGCTTTACAACCTTGGTCACATGGTTGACGCGGCTTGTGCCCACTATCAGGCCACTGGCTCTACGAAATTTCTCGACATAGCCCGTCGCTATGCCGACTGTGTCGTGCGTGAGGTTGGACCGGCACCTGGACAGGCTACAGTTGTGCCGGGCCACCAAATTGCCGAGATGGCTCTGTGCAGACTCTATCTCGTCACCGGCGACAAGAAATATCTGGACGAGGCAAAGTACATGCTCGATTACCGCGGCAAGACAAAAATACACGATGTCTATTCCCAGAGCGACAAACCGATACTCATGCAGAAAGAGGCCTGGGGACATGCCGTCAGGGCAGGATACATGTATTCTGGCATCGCTGACGTGGCCGCGCTGACCCGCGACAGCGACTATATCAGGACTATTGATGACATTTGGAACAATATTGTCAGCAAGAAGTACTACATCACCGGCGGCGTGGGCGCACGACATGCCGGTGAGGCCTTCGGTGCCGACTACGAGCTGCCCAACAGGACAGCTTACAATGAGACGTGTGCCGCCATATCAATGGTGTACCTCTTCGAACGCATGTTCCTTTTGCACGGCGATGCGAAATACATCGACTGTCTGGAACGTACATTATATAATGGGGTCATCGACGGGATGAGCGTTGACGGCGGGAGGTTCTTCTATCCCAACCCGCTTGCGAGCGATGGCGAGTATGCGTTCAATGCCGACAACACGCTTGCGCGCCAGCCTTGGTTCGGATGTGCGTGCTGTCCGAGCAACCTGAGCCGATTCATTCCTTCATTGCCCGGATATATCTATGCCGTAAATGACAACAGCGTGTATGTGAACCTCTTTGTCGCCAACACCATGTCGATGAAGGTAGGAGGACGCGATGTTGTTGTAGAGCAGCAGACTGATTATCCTTGGGATGGAAACGTGAGAATAAAGATCGTGAAGAACGAGGCCAAGGATCTGAACCTCAGAATTCGCATACCCGGCTGGGCACGCAATGAGGCCGTGCCGAGCGACCTCTATTCGTTTGTTGTCGACTCTATGGCTCCTGCCCGTGAATGGACTGTCACCTTCGGAAAAAACAAAGCTGTTGTTCATGCCGATAACCTTGAAAGGGGTTATGTCGTAATAAACAAGCGTTCTGTTGGCCGACAGCTGAGAAAGGGCGACGAGATTACCGTCCGCCTCGACATGTCTCCCCAGGTGGTACAAGCCAATGACAAGGTGGAGGCCGATCGCGGACGAATAGCCATCGAGCGCGGTCCGCTGGTCTACTGCGCCGAGACTGCCGATAACAAAGATTTTGATGTCCTCCACACCTTTGTGCCAGATTTAACGTCGTCTTACGGTTCGTCAGCATCGGACGATGGCACCGTTGCTGCTGTCCCTGCCATAGTAGGGTCGCCCATAACGGTTGTCCCCGACTACACCATTCAGAACACCGAAGGCGCTGGCACCTTCAAGGTATCCGCTCTGACTGTTCCGGCACAGACACTCTCTGACGGTGTCGGCGGCAGCCTTTCTTTAAAGCCGGTCAAGCTGACCCTCATCCCTTATTATGCTTGGAACCACCGTGGTGCTACACGTATGAATATTTGGTTTCCGAAAGGATTACAGACCATCGAGGAGTGATCATCCTACGGCTATGAGAGGCTCTGTTCCAAGTTTCTAATAGCCACTGATTTATCCGACGGGTTCTTGCTATCGCGCAGGAACTCGTTGATTTTTATTACTATTGGTGTCCACTAAAAGTTGATGCCACTACCATGATTAAGGCTGAATTCTTCGTTTGGGATACAGCCTTTTCCCTTATCTTCTTCTGTAAGATGTAGAAGGGATGTAAAACTATTCTTCTCATGTTAGTGGTAGAAAGGATGTGAACCACAACAAGCCTCCGTGGGTTCGCTGCGGGAGACGCTTTACGGTATCACAAGCTCTTTTTGTTAAAGGTCTTGTAATTTGTTGTATATTCAATTCTTTTATCGTATCTTTGCGATAATAAATACAGAAACATGACACCATATTTAGATATTCAGGGTTTAACCAAGACCTTTGGAGCACAGGTTCTTTTCGAAAACATCAGTTTCTCCGTCGCCGAGGGTCAGAAGGTTGGACTCATCGCCAAGAACGGTACGGGTAAGTCGACGCTCTTGGAGATTATAGCCGGCAAGGAAGGCTACGACAGTGGCTCGATCATCTTCCACAACGATATACGTATCGGTTATCTGGAACAGACACCTCAGTTTGATCCCGATGAGTCGGTCTTGGATGCCTGCTTCAATCACCATGGCGACCCTGAACGCGTCTTGAAAGCCAAGCAGATCCTCACCCAGCTACATATCGACGACCTGCATCAGCCGATGAAAGAACTTAGTGGTGGTCAGCAGAAACGTGTGGCGCTCGCCAATGTGCTCATCACGGAGCCCGACTTCCTCATCCTCGATGAGCCGACGAACCACCTCGACCTGGAGATGATCGTGTGGCTGGAGAATTATCTCTCGCGCTCCACACTGACCTTGCTCATGGTGACCCATGACCGTTATTTCCTGGATCATGTGTGTAATGTCATTCTCGAATTAGACGACGAGGCCATCTATACCTATCGTGGCAACTACAGTTATTATCTCGAGAAGCGGCAGGATAGGATAGACAACCGGCGTGCGGAGATAGCCCGCGCCAACAACCTCTACCGCAAGGAGTTGGAGTGGATGCGCGCCACACCTCAGGCACGAAGCCACAAGGCCCGGTACCGGGAGGAGGCGTTTTATGAACTGCAGAACAAGGCGCACCAGCGTATCGAGGAACGTCTATATAGGCTCGAAGATATTCGAGTGCCAGTATGTCTCCAAGAAGTTCACCGACTCAGAGGGGCACGACAAGATTATCCTCGACAATTTCTATTATAACTTCGCCCGCTTCGAGAAGATGGGTATCGTGGGAAACAATGGTACGGGGAAGTCTACTTTTATCAAGATGCTCCTTGGCATCGTGCCCCCCGACAGTGGCAAGTTCGATATCGGTGAGACGGTGAAGTTTGGCTATTTCTCTCAGGACGGACTGAAGTTTGATGAGAATCAGAAAGTCATCGATACCATCACTGATATCGCCGATTATATCGATTTGGGTGGCGGACGGAAGATGACCGCCTCGCAGTTTCTCAACTATTTCATGTTCACGCCGGAGCAGCAACAGAACTATGTCTATAAACTCAGTGGGGGA
>ONBC01000046.1 GCA_900315955.1 uncultured Prevotella sp. | reverse complement strand
AAACAAGATGGCTCACAAGAAAGGACAGACCAGTTCACGTAACGGTCGTGAATCAGCATCCAAGCGTTTAGGTGTTAAGATTTGGGGTGGCCAGCAGATCATTGCCGGCAACATCATTGTTCGCCAGCGTGGTAACAAGCACTTTGCCGGCGAGAATGTAGCACAGGGCAAGGACGATACATTGTATGCCTTGACCGACGGTGTGGTTTATTTCCACAAGGGTGCTCACGACAAGAGCACTGTTTCCGTGCTCAGCCCCGAGGCTTACGCAGCTAAAACAAAGAAAGCTGACGCTTAACGTTAATAAGTCGTTAAGACAAAATTAAAACTTATTCCAAACAAACATAGAAGCCTGCACCTGTGAAGGAGCAGGCTTCAACTTTTACTAATGCCCATATTTATTACCCTTTATTATGAAAGAGATTGCCACTGGCGACAACCATATAAAAACAATCAGACAACAACAGCGCGATGGCGAATGGTACGAAGCACTGGGCGACGCCGCGCTTATTCATGATCTCCATGAGTGCGAAGACCTCTGCTTTGAATATAATAACATTCTTCCTTCCAAGGCAGAGGAGCGCGACCATCTCATTCGACGCATCTTAGGCAAGGTGGGAGTAAGCCTCAATATACATTCACCGTTCCATTGCGACTTCGGTTATAACATAGAAATCGGTGATTATTTCTTTGCCAACTTCAATCTTACCATTCTTGATGAAAACCTTGTTACCTTTGGCGACCATGTCTTCATTGGTCCTAACTGCTCATTCTATACAGCTATCCATCCGTTAGACATTGAGAGGCGGAACAGAAATATTGAAGCAGCCCTCCCTATTCATGTAGGCAGCAATGTCTGGTTTGGCGGGGGCGTGACGGTGCTCCCCGGGGTGACGATAGGAAGCAACACGACAATCGGAGCAGGATCTGTCATAACACGAGATATCCCCGACAACGTAGTGGCTGCAGGCAATCCTTGTAAGGTGATAAGAAAACTCTGAAAAGACAAGGATATCAGCGGCGATTGGACAAGTCGTCGTCTACTATCATTTACTTTTTTCTAACATTTCTTTGAGGAAGCGGGGCGTATATCCGACCTTGCTTTCTGCCACCTGCTCCGGTGTACCCGTTGAGATGATTCTTCCACCGCCCCGTCCTCCTTCAGGACCCACATCAATGATCCAATCAGCGAGTTTTATAACATCAAGGTTATGCTCAATAACGATCACCGTATTGCCACGATCCACGAGTTTTTCAAGAACTGCCATTAAGATGCGGATATCCTCAAAGTGAAGACCAGTAGTAGGCTCGTCGAGAATATAGAGTGTCTTACCCGTATCTCGCTTAGCGAGCTCCGTGGCGAGCTTCACGCGCTGGCTCTCACCGCCCGATAGCGTCGTGCTGCTCTGGCCGAGTTTGATATAGCCTAAGCCCACTTCCTGCAGCGTCTTGATCTTCTGTAGGATGTTAGGCACATTCTCAAAGAACTCCACCGCCTGGTTGATCGTCATGTCGAGCACATCGGCAATCGACTTACCCTTATAACGCACCTCCAAAGTCTCGCGGTTGTAACGTTTGCCGTGACATACCTCGCAAGGCACCATGACATTGGGCAGGAAGTTCATCTCTATCACTTTATAACCATTGCCTCCGCAAGCCTCACAGCGCCCTCCTTTGACGTTGAACGAGAAACGCCCAGGTTTATAACCACGGATCTTGGCTTCGGGGAGATTGACGAAGAGGTTTCGAATATCGCTGAACACACCTGTGTAAGTAGCGGGATTGGAACGTGGTGTGCGTCCGATAGGACTCTGGTCCACATTGACCACCTTATCGATATTATCAATGCCTTCCACCTTATCGTAAGGCATCGGCTTCTTCAATGATCGATAGAAATGCTGGGAGAGGATAGGCTGCAACGTCTCGTTGATGAGCGTTGACTTTCCTGAGCCAGACACACCCGTCACAACGATGAGCTTACCGAGCGGGAACTCCACGTCAACATGCTTAAGGTTGTTGCCGCTTGCTCCGAAAATCTTGATGCTCTTGCCGTTGCCTTTTCGTCGTGTTGCCGGCACCTCGATGGCACGTTCACCGTTGAGATACTGTGCCGTGATAGTGTGCGTCTTGAGCATGTCGGCGGGTTTGCCTTCAAAGACGACCTCTCCACCTTTTCGTCCGGCCTTAGGACCAATATCCACGATCCAGTCGGCTGCCCGCATCATGTCCTCGTCATGCTCCACGACGATGACAGTATTGCCAAGGTCACGCAGTTCCTTGAGTGATCGGATAAGCTTCTCATTGTCGCGCTGATGCAGGCCGATACTCGGCTCATCGAGGATATAAAGCACGTTGACAAGTTGTGAGCCTATCTGCGTAGCGAGCCGGATACGCTGACTCTCACCGCCTGAGAGCGAAGCCGACTGCCTGTTGAGGGAGAGATAGTCGAGCCCTACTTCTAAAAGGAACGTAACTCTCGACTTCAGCTCTTTCAAGATTTCGTGGGCAATCTGCCGGTTCTGTGGATCGAGCTGGTCCTCAACGGTAGCGAGCCATTCATTCAATTCAGAAATATCAAGGTTTGCAACCTCAGATATGTTCTTATTGCCAACCTTGAAGGCAAGCGACTCCTTCTTCAACCGTTGTCCATGGCACTCAGGACATTCTGTAGTGGCAAGAAACTGAGCCGCCCATTTCTGGCTGGCTGCTGAGTCGTCATTCTCCATGACATCCGTGAGATATTTGATGACGCCGTCAAAAGCCACGAAATAGTCGCTCGTCGTATGCACAATGCTCTTGTCAATACGAACGCTCTCCATGGAGCCGTTCAGGATCTCGTCGACAGCCTCCTTGGGAATATCCTTGTAAGGTGTCTTGAGATTGCAGCCATATTTCTGCAGGAGGGCATCGATCTGCCAGAAGATCATCTGGTTCTTGTATTTTCCTAAAGGCATGATGGCACCGTCATGGATGCTCAATGTCTCATCGGGTACCACCTTCTTGAGGTCTATCTCGTTGACCACCCCCAGTCCGTGGCATCGCGGGCAGGCCCCCTCCGGCGAGTTGAAAGAGAACATGTTAGGAGCCGGATCGCCATAAGAGAGGCCGGTCTTTGGATCCATGAGCCGCTTCGAAAAGTTGCGTGTCTCACCCGTTTCGTGGTCGAGCACCATCAGTGTGCCGTCGCCCTGTTTCATGGCTGTGGCGACCGTGTGGCGCAGGCGCTCATCGTCCTTGGCCTCCACCTTCAGTTTGTCTATGACAACCTCAATGTTATGGTTCTTGTAGCGGTCGACCTTCATGCCGCGCGTTATCTCTTTCACTTCTCCGTCGACACGTATATAGAGGTAACCTTTCCGACGCATCGACTCGAAGAGCTCGCGGTAGTGACCTTTGCGCTGTCGCACGAGCGGGGCGAGGATGAATACCCGCTTGCCGTCACATTCATGGAGGATAAGGTCAATGACTTTCTCTTCCGTATATTTCACCATCTTCTCTCCCGAGAGATAGCTGTATGCTGTCCCGGCACGGGCAAAGAGCAGACGCAGATAGTCGTATATCTCCGTCGTCGTTCCCACCGTAGAACGCGGATTCTTGTTCGTCGTCTTCTGCTCAATACTGATTACCGGGCTCAATCCGCTGATCTTGTCCACATCCGGTCGCTCCATGTTACCTAAGAAGTTACGGGCATAAGCCGAGAATGTGTCGATGTAGCGGCGCTGTCCTTCGGCATATATAGTATCGAAAGCCAGTGACGACTTTCCCGATCCGGAGAGACCGGTGACGACCGTGAGCGAGTTGCGTGGTATCTTTACGCTTATATCTTTGAGATTGTGAACGCGCGCGCCCTCAACCGTAATCCATTCTTGATTCATATATCAATATCCACTTTTCACTATTCGTTCTGATTCTGTGTCTCGGTATAGCCGCGAAGCAGATTCACATCTTTTTTAATATTAAACTTTCTGCCGTCAGCACCCCTTGCCTTGACGAGCACGAAGTAGACACCTTGTTTGACGTTTTTCCCATTGAACTTTCCATCCCATCCTCCTGCCGGATCATTCCAAGAATAGAGCTTCTGACCCCATCGGTTGAAGATAGTAGCCTGAAACTCAACGATGCTCTTGTAGCCGTCCTTGGCTTTATAAACATCATTGATACCGTCGCCATTGGGCGAGAACGCATTGGGAAACTCGAGCTTGCTCTCATAGATGGAGACGGATAGGGGAGAGGCTTCTGAACTCCAATATTCGTCCCTATAGCTCACGGTGTCTGTGCCGTTGACAAACGTAGCCCACAGTTCAATAAGGTGTGCTCCCGACTCCGTGAACGTGAACGACGTGTTTTCCTCGTAACGCACGAGATAAGGGTTGTCGCGAAGTCCTTGCTTATAAAAGCGCCATTCATAGTGAGCTGACCATCCCTCGTTATTGCTTGCCCCACTTGTGAAGTTCACCGTGAGCGGAGCCGACTCGCTGATGCTCGTACTCTCATTCTGCTCACTGCCCTCGCTGTCGGTATACGACATAGTGGGATTGATTGTGGGCATAGCACTTTGTCCAAAGACCTGCTCTGCGCCCAAAAGCATGCTGATGATCAAAATATATAATATTTTAGCCTGCATTATCTGAAATGTTTACTTCAAAGTTGATCATTCCTATCGTAGAAATGCAAAGTTACACAACTTTTTTCAAGGAAGGCGCTTGTATGTCATAAATTTTGTGTAAGTTTGCACAATAAATAGCATTCATGTAATAATTATCATCAGAAATGAAGATATCTGTTCGTTTCGTACTTCTTTTATTAGCCGCTCTGTTTTGCGTTCCGAGCTTCGGTCAGTCTCAGCCATGGCATAACAGATACAAGGTGAAGAAGAAGGACACACTTTATGGCATTGCCAAGCAATACAACATATCTGTAGACGCTCTCATCGAAGCCAATCCCGAGATGAAAATCCCCGGCTACGAACTGAAGAAAGGCAGCTATGTGCTTGTCCCCCGTTCAGCTACGCAGCTATCTGCTGCCTCCGACGGATCCACACGCACCACGCTTTCGACAGTCAATCCGCCTTTTGCCGGCAAAACCGTGCGCGTGGGGATTATGCTTCCGCTTCACAATGTAGATGGAGACGGCCGCCGTATGACGGAATTCTACCGTGGCATGCTGATGGCGTGCGACAATCTGCGGGCAGAAGGACTGAACATCGATATCCATGCGTGGAATGTAAACATCGATGCTGATATCACACAGTTCATGAAGCAAGCTGATGTCGCCCACTGTAACATCATTTTCGGGCCACTCTACAGCAAGCAAGTGCATGCCTTGGCAGAGTTCTGCAAAGCTCGCGACATCATGATGGTCATTCCGTTCTCTATCACAGGTGATGATGTGTCGCTCTACAAACAGATTTTTCAAGTTTATCAAACTAATGACCGACTGACTAACAGTAGTATAGAATCATTTCTTAAACTTTTTAGTGAAGCTCATCCAGTGTTCATTGATTGTAACGACAAGACCTCTAATAAAGGTAGCTTCACTTTCGGTCTGCGCACCCGTCTTGAAAGCCGCAACATTGGTTACGGCATCACTAACGTAAACAGTTCGGATGATGTCTTCGCCAAGCAGTTCAGCGCCTCTAAGCCAAATGTAGTAATTCTCAACACAGCCCGTTCGCCGGAACTTACGCAGGTGCTCAACAAACTCGCTGCGCTGAAAGCCAAGAGACCGGGGCTGCAAATTAAGCTCTTCGGCTACACCGAATGGATGATGTATCTCGGCATTGACGAGGCTAAGTTCCACGAGTTTGATACATACATTCCTTCCACATTCTATTATAACCCTTCTGATCCACGCACTCAATCGCTCACCGATAACTATCGTCGCTGGTTCAAGACCGACATGTTAGCCGCCCTTCCGCGTTTTGCGCTGACGGGCTACGACTATGCTCAGTTCTTCTTCCGTGGCTTTGCACGTTACGGTAAGTCATTCCGTGGCACAAAGTCGCAGAGCACGTGGCGCGCCATCCAAGCTCCCCTTCAGTTTAAGCAAGTGGGATCAGCCGGTATGCAGAATGATTTCTTCCAGCTCATCCACTTCCTGCCCAATGGCAATGTAGAAGCTATTTCATACTGATCAATATGAGAATTTCATATAAACTCTTATTTCTATTCCTCAGCTTCCCTATCATCGTTCATGCGCAGATTGGAGAGCACCGCAACACACTTTCTCTCGGAGGAAACGCCGGCTACAATCTCACGACGATCCGGTTCACGCCGAAGGTCGTTCAGAGCATGAAAGGCGGCATGAGCTTCGGTTTCACGGCGCGCTATACAGTAGAGAAATATTTCTCTACCATTGCCTCCGTGCAGGCTGAGGTCAACTACAGCCAGATGGGATGGAAAGAAGACATCCGCGATCCGAATGATCAGCCAGTAATCAACACCTCGACGGGGGTTGCAGAGAAATACGAACGCACGATCAATTATTTTCAGATACCTTTCTTTGCTCACCTTGCCTGGGGTCGTGAGAACCGTGGTGTTAACTTCTTTGTGAACGCCGGTCCACAGTTGGGTATCTACCTCAATGAGAGCACGAAATCAAACTTCGACTGGGACAAGCGCAATATGTCCGATCGTGCTAACAGCATCGTCGCACAAGACACGATGAACGTGGAAAACAAGATCGATTACGGCATCGCAGCGGGATTGGGTATGGAGCTGGCCACGAAGAAGTTGGGTCGCTTCACGGTTGAGGCACGCTACTATTATGGCCTCGGCAACATCTATGGCGACTCTAAGCGCGACTACTTCGGATCAAGCAACTTCGGAGCTATCATGATCAAGGTCGGTTGGCTGTGGGACGTGATGAAATAATGTTAGGAGAAGATTGAAGAGAGGAAAGTGAAGAATCAAAGTGTAAAATCATAACTCATAATACTATAAACGAATACAATAAAACTATAAACTAAAGAATATGTTTGAAAACCAACCGAAAGGTCTTTACGCGCTTGCCCTCGCCAATACGGGTGAGCGTTTCGGCTACTACACGATGTTAGCCATCTTTGTATTGTTTCTCCAAGCTAACTTTGGATGGGGCGAAGGACTTGCTGGAACAGTGTATTCCACATTCCTTATGCTCGTCTATTTCTTGCCTATCGTCGGCGGTGCTGTAGCCGATAAGATAGGCTTCAGCAAGTGTGTCACCTTCGGCATCCTCGTGATGTTCATCGGTTACCTGCTTCTCGCCGTACCAGCCGGTGCCGGTGCTCCGGCCATCGTTATCATGGCGCTCGCTCTGCTGCTCATCAGCGTCGGCACATCGCTTTTCAAAGGTAATCTTCAGGTCATGGTGGGAAACCTCTATGACGAGCCCAAATATGCAAGCCAGCGCGATTCGGGATTCTCAATCTTCTACATGGCCATTAACATCGGTGCACTTTTCGCTCCCACCGCTGCTACGAAGCTCCATGCTTGGGCTATGAACTCCTTAGGTGCATCCGAGGCAGCTGCTTATCATTATGCTTTCGGCGTGGCTTGCCTCTCACTCGTTTTCTCCATCGCTGTTTATTACGGATTCCGCTGGACTTTCTCGCAGGTGATCAAAGCCAAGAAGGTAACAACTAAGAAGGATGCCGCTCAAGCTGTAGAGACACATGTCGAGACTCCGGAAGAAAAAGCTGACACTCACAGCCGCCTCGTAGCGCTCTTCCTCGTCTTCGCCGTAGTCATCTTCTTCTGGATGGCATTCCATCAGAACGGTCTCACACTTACTTACTTCGCACGCGACTTCACGCAGACGACGGCTCACGGACTTGTGGGTATGCTCTTCGACGTGACCAATCTCTTAGGTGTCATTGTGCTCGTCTATGCACTCTTCGCCATTTTCCAGAGCAAGACTACAAAAGCTAAGACAATTGCGGGACTTGTCATATTGGCCTGCGCCGCGTTCCTCGGTTACAAATACAGCCTTGCTGCCGACGCTACAGTCAATGTCGATGTACCTCTCTTCCAGCAGTTTAACCCTTGTTTCGTCGTGATGCTCACTCCCGTTAGCATGGCGCTCTTCGGCTGGCTTGCCTCAAAGCATAAAGAGCCGTCAGCACCACGTAAGATCGGTTTCGGCATGCTTGTGGCCGGCATCGGCTATGTCATCATGATCGTTGCTTCTATCGGCCTGAGCTATCATGCGAGCGGCTATCCGGCAGACGACCCCCAGCGCGTGAGTCCCCTGTGGCTCGTCTGCACCTATCTCGTGCTGACTTTTGCTGAACTGCTTCTCTCACCGATGGGTATCAGCTTCGTCAGTAAGGTTGCCCCACAGAAATATCAAGGTGTGATGATGGGTTGCTGGTTTGGTGCTACGGCCATTGGCAACTTCCTCGTTCAGATCCCTGCTTACCTGTGGAACAACATTCCGCTTGCTGCCGTATGGGGTGTGCTTGTCGCCCTCTGTCTGGCCAGCTTCGTCTTTATCTTCTCCGTGATGAAGAAATTGGAAAAGGTGGCTTGATGAAAACGCTGACTTTTCTTCTCATGCTGCTTTTTCCCACGCTTTCAGCAAACGCACAGCGTCGGTTCGAAGACTCCGTGCGGCTTGCTGACGGTGTGCGTCATTTTATCATGTATTTGCCGGAAGGGCTGAAAAAAGACGCACCACTGCTCTTTGTCACTCATGGCTATGGGAGCAAGTGGAAATGGCCCAAGTCGTTGGATCATGCTGCCGACAAACATGGTTTCGCCATCTGCGCACCACGTGGCTACAAGGCTCCGAAAGGCAAGGTAGGCTGGAATGTCGGCTATCCTAAACAAGCCGGCTGGAAACAGGACGATGTGAGATCGCTCTGCGCGCTTGCGCGAATCGTCCAAAAACGCTATCGTCTGAGCCGTAAGAACACCTTCTTCACAGGTATGTCGAATGGCGGAGACATTAGTTATCTGATGGCGTATTCCAACCAAAAGACCTTTCGCGCCTTTTTCTCTGTGGCGGGGCTCACGCTCTCCTGGATTCCTGAGAGACTAAAGTTGAAACGTCCTGTACCCTTTGCGGAGATTCACGGCACCGCCGACCACACATCAGAGTGGGACGGCGATCCAACAAACAAAGGCGGGTGGGGGGCTTACCTCGGTGTGGAGGATGCCGTCAGCCGCATCATCCAAGTGGATGGCTGCTCTTTTGCCGATTCTACGGAACTCCATAGTATAGTAGGAACGAAAGGGCATAAGATCATGAAGTACCGTTATACCGGCGGACGCCATGGAACAGAAGTATGGCTCTACAAAGTATTAGGCGCTCCCCATTGCTGGCACGACAAAGATGTGGATCTCGGAGAAGAAGAATGGAAATTCTTCAGCAAATATATCAGATAAGATAAGAGCTGAACTGGGATGCTGACTCATGGTCTGCATCCCAGTTTTATGTGTAATGTATAAAAATGCTTCTTATTTCTATCTGGATAATAATTCTATCTAACCTATATCTGCTCATGCCTGGCCATTTTTTTCTAAGAAAGCGTCAAGTTTTTTCTTTGCAACCCCCGCTGAGAATCAATTCTTTTTAAACAAGTGATGCCTCGCCCGAAAAGAACGCCAAAATGAGCTAAGTTTGCAATCTGTTGTAAATCAGAATATTATCTATTTGTTGCTTTGAAGTTGCTTTTCTAATCCTTTTAATCTTCGCCCCTTCCTATAGGAATGGCACCTTCATTCACAAGGATGAAGCCTGCCTTTCACAAGGATGGAACCGGCATTGAACTTGAAGGAAGGCGGCATGCCTATAAGAAGGTACATTCGTTTTCTCTTTTTCGCATCCGGCCGACCTGTTTTTCGCCCTTCCCCCCCCCAGTTTGCGCTCTCTTTCGCAAACTTTCATTGTCCTTACTTTTTACTTTTTGTAAATCAAATTCCAAATAGTTGGGAGTGAAGAATCGGGTATCGGCGTGAAGGCGCTTTTATACTTTTCATTCGTACCATCCTTTGATCTCCAAATAATGTTGGGCAAAGGTAGCCGCCTGTTCGGGCGTAGCTTTCTTCACGAAACGTGCCGGAACACCAGCCCATATCTCGTAGGGACCGACTTTCGTTCCATGGAGCACAACGGCTCCCGCCGCCACGATTGCTCCTTCACCAATCTCTGCTCCGTCGAGTACCACTGCGTTCATGCCTATGAGCGCATTCTTGCGCACCGTGCAGGCATGAACCACAGCTCCATGTCCTAAAGACACACCGTCCTCCAAGGTCACAGGATAGCCGGCGGTCTGATGGACACACGCACAGTCCTGAATGTTCACACCATTGCCGATACGGATCGTGTCGACATCAGCACGCAGTACGGCTCCAAACCAGACAGAACAATTGTCGCCCATTGTGATGTCGCCTGCAAGTGTTGCGTTTTCCGAAAAATAACAGTCTTTACCCCATGTCGGCTTTTTGCCTCTCACTTCAACAATCAGTGCCATAATGATCTATTTTATGGTAAAGTTACGCATATTTAATTAAAAAAACAAGATCAGCAGGGATAAGAAAAACTTTTTATGCAGCCTTGTGGAATTTTAAGATTCTTACATGAGGGATCTAATATATATATTGTGTATCTTTGCAACAATAATCATTGCGTACCTTCGCCAATAACCGTCGGTACGAAATAGAATGCGGATTTTTATAAAGATATGGAAAAGAAACACTATTACTGGGGTAAAACCCTTCTCTCGTTCCTCGTCGTCCTTTTTACGATGCCTTTAGGCCATGCGATGATGATGCTCATGAACCGTCTGATGTCTCCTGAGGCCGTCCACTATGCAGGTTTCTTGATGGGGCTTGCCGGTTTCATCATTGTCATTATGGGTGTCTTTGTCAAGGGCGACACCAGGCAGACACTCTTTGGTCTCTTCGGTGGTTTGCTTTTTTGGACGGGATGGGTAGAGTTTCTTTTTCAGTATTATGCCAACCGCTACGGCACTCAGCCGGAGATACAGAACGGGGTAGTGGTCACACGTCCCGAATACCTCATCCTGCCCGCTACCTTCGGACTGTGGATGATGGTGATGACGCTTTATATCTTCTGTACACGCACAGGTTGCAACTTCATCAACTGGTGGCAGAAGTTGCTGTTTGGAAAACGCAAAACGGAGATTGCCGCCCGTCCAATGACGCGCCACGTATCCATCGTAACGTTCATGGAACTGAACATGATCCTTTGGACGAGCTATCTCTTGCTCATGTTCTGCTATGATCCCCGCTTCATCGGCGACCATAGTCCGGTAACTTTCCTCATTGGTTTTGGTTGCTTCGTAGGCTCCTTGTTCATGTTCAGGCGTGAATTGCGCCTCGCCTCATGGGGGGCCAATATCCGCATGGCTATCGCCACGGTCATCGTGTTCTGGACACCTGTGGAGATTCTCGGACGTGTCAACTTCTTTACGGAGATCTGGATTTACCCTGAGCGCTACAAAGGTCCTATGATCACGGTCTTCATTGCTTTCCTTATTCTGCTCGCAGGGCTTCTATGGGCAGCCAAGAGGAAAAAGCGCGAGCCAATCAGCGCTCATAATGAATAAGATAAGTTAGTATACAGCCGATAAATTTACAACAGAGTTCTTTAGAAACGATCCCCAAGATGAAACAAAGTTTCTCGCTGAAACGAAAGAGGAAACTTAACCATCAATATTCAATGCATGAGTCGTATGGCAGACTCAAAAACAATCGTTTTCTTCGACTTCTCGCATAAAACGTTTAACTTTACACAATAGTGGAATAACAAAAAATTATTATGGAAAAAGAGAACAGACTGCAAGTGAAGGCTCAGGCAGCAATGCTGCTCTTCTTATTTTTCTTAGTCTCCGTTGCCTCCCGAGGAGCCGGAAACACTTCTTTTACTTTCCTCAAAGGCGAAAATGCGATAAGCTATGTCGTTGACTGGAAAGGCTTAACCGTTGCCGGTTTTTCTCCCAAAGAGTGGGTGAATGTGAGGCAAACAGAACTACCGGAATATAACGCGCAATATGAGTTGGAGAACGAGCTGAAGACGCGAATCAACGATTTCATCTCGACTGCCAACAAGCAGTTGTCTAACGTCGGCTTGTTTCTTACGAGTGGAAAAGGACGAAAATATACTTTGTATATCAGCCCGAAGAATATAGGTCGCAGAGGTGAGAATAATATTGAGTGCGCAATCAAAGAGACGGCTACAGGCAAGGTGATGGCCGAGTTTGTAGTGAATGGAAAAGGCGGAATGTTAGGCTCGATGGCCAATCTGTGGGGCAATGGAATGAAGAGCGCTGGTAAGAAATTTGGCAAGACGGTCTGCAAGGGATTAGGCTACGACCCCACGATGCTCGATCGAATAGACAAAGTTTTATCCAAAACAGGAATAGAATAAACAAGATTATCCGTACATTTGTTCATAATAGTTACAAGATCAATATATGGCCGAGCACATGACTGCCCGCGATGCTCAGCGTTTGGCTGAGTTCATCGCAGGGGGTCGGCTGTTGACAAAACTGCTCATCTTCACATTCTCGGGCGCGACTACGATGTTATAAATATCGGAGGATAAAAGTCACACCCGAAGAAATAGAGAATGTAGTGTCAGCTCGTCCGGAGATATCCGATTGCGTCTGTTTGCCTACACACGCATCTTTATAAAGTCCCGCGCATTTTCGAGCAGACCGATGACATACGCCCCACCTATAACGGGAAGTTGGACCGAAATTATTATTCAAGGTTGTAGTTTTTGCCCGATTAATCATTTTTATACAATGGTTTGTATCTCACGCAAATAGAATGCGTTACCTTTGCAGTGCAAAATAGCTCTAAGAAGATTGTAGTCAAAGGATAATATGAGCAAGCAAGTTTTCCAGACCGACTCACGCCGCCGGTGGATGAGATTCAAGTGGACAATGCGGTTTTTCGCAACCCTCATTGCCTTGCTTCTGATTGTGTTCGTAATCATGTTTTTTATGGAAGGGAGCCCAGGCATGCCCTTCCGTCACGATTATCGTGGAGTGATGTCAGCCTCAAAACCCTTGATGCGTGACACGAAGCTGTCGAAGACATACCGCTCTCTGCGCGATAATATCCTCGAACAGCACATGCACAACACCTACCAGGAACAGTATGACAAGCGCCATCGTTTCGTAGGTCACGGCTTAGGACTGACACAGAAATATATCAACGAATGGTCGGATCCGCGCATGGGTGTGCGCGCCGCCTGGTATGTCAACTGGGACCGGCATTCCAGGCGGTCGCTCCAACAGAACATGAAGCACCTCAACATGGTTATTCCTGAGTGGCTCTTCATCAACCCGAAGACCTGCAAACTCGAGACGCGAATAGATAAGAAAGCATTGGCCCTCATGCGTCGTTCGGGAGTACCAATCCTCCCCATGCTTACAAATAACTATGAAGACGCATTCCACCCAGAAGGCATAGGACGTATCATGAGCGATGCCACGTTGCGTAAGCAGTTTGTCAACAGTCTGCTCACCTTCTGTCATGACAATCACTTCCAAGGCATCAACCTCGACCTTGAGGAACTGTCTATCAGCGACAATGCCTTGTTGACCAACTTTGTAAAGGAACTTTCCCTGCTCTTCCACGACAATGATATGTATGTCACTCAGGATGTGGCACCGTTTAATGAAGACTATGACATGCAGCCGCTTGCCCGCTACAACGATTATCTCTTCCTCATGGCTTACGATGAGCACAACAGTGACAGCAAGCCCGGTGACATCAGTGCCCAGCGCTGGGTGGAACGGGCTACCGACTGGGCTGCAAAGAATATCCCCAACGACAAGCTCGTTCTCGGATTGGCTGCCTACGGGTACGACTGGGCGGAAGGTGAGCAAGGCACTACCGTGTCCTTCGATCAGACCATAGCATCAGCGCTTGATGCCGGTGCACAGATACAGTTTAATGATGATTCCTATGGATTGTCTTATTCCTACTATGATGATGACAATCAATATCATCAAGTCTGTTTCAACGATGCCGCCACGCTGTTCAACATCATGCGCTTCGGCGTGACCTATCATTTAGCTGGTTTTGGCGTATGGCGCCTCGGCACCGAAGACCATCGTCTGTGGAACTTCTTCGGCAAAGACTTAGCTTGGGAGAAGGTGAAGAAATGGAACATGAACAAGGTGATGAAGCTCACGGGGTACGACGATGTCAACTTTGTGGGATCAGGTGAGGTCATGGATGTTGAGTCGGAACCCAAGCAGGGTAAGATCCGGCTTGCGATAGACCCCAACGACATGCTCATTTCCGAAGAGAAATATCTGAGTTTGCCCTCCACCTACACCGTCACCAAACTTGGGCACTGTGGACCCAAGGATCTGTTGCTCACCTTTGATGACGGACCCGACTACCGTTGGACTCCCCATGTATTGAAAACCCTGAAGAAGTATCATGCGCCCGCTGCCTTCTTCATGGTTGGGCTACAGATGGAAAAGAACCTTCCACTCGTAAAGAAGGTCTATCAGGAGGGCTTCACCATCGGTAATCACACGTTCACGCACCACAACATGATAGAGAACTCAGAGAACCGTTCCTATGCGGAGCTGAAACTCACACGCATGCTCATAGAGAGCGTGACGGGGCAGAGCACCATCCTCTTTCGTGCTCCTTACAATGCCGATGCCGACCCGACACAGCATGAGGAGATTGAGCCTATGATTCTCGCCAGCCGACGCAACTATCTCTTCGTAGGTGAGGAGGTTGATCCTAACGACTGGCAGCCGGGTATCTCTGCTGACGAGATTTATCGTCGGGTCATCGAGGGGGTTCATCGTGGCGACGGACATATCATCCTGCTCCACGATGCAGGCGGCATCACGCGTAAGCCAACCTTAGCTGCCTTGCCGCGTATTATCAGCACGCTGCAGCATGAAGGGTATCATTTCATCTCGTTAGAACAGTACTTAGGCATGAACCGGGCACAGTTGATGCCGCCAGTGCCTAAGGGGAAGACTTATTATGCCATGCAGCTCAACCTCACCTTAGCTGAGCTCATCTACCATATCACTGATTTTCTGACGGCTCTGTTCGTTGTCTTCATTGTGCTTGGTTTTATGCGTCTCGCCTTCATGTATTACCTCATGATCATGGAGAAGCGCAAAGAGCGTCAACGTCATTATCCTGCACTGACGAAAGACAATGCACCCAAAGTCTCTATCATTGTACCGGCTTACAACGAGGAGGTGAATGCCGCACGTACTGTAGAAACACTCTTGAAAGAAGATTATCCCAACTTTGATATCTTCTTTGTCGACGATGGAAGTAAAGACCACACGCTGGAGCGTGTCCATCAGGCGTTCGACAGCAATCCAAAAGTTCATATCTTAGGCAAGCCCAATGGTGGCAAAGCCTCAGCCCTGAACTATGGCATATCACATACCGACTCGGAGTTTGTTGTCTGCATCGATGCGGACACACAGCTCAAGCCTGATGCCGTGAGCAAGCTCATGCAGCATTTCCTCATCGACAAGGAGCATCGCATCGGTGCTGTGGCAGGTAATGTGAAGGTCGGTAACGAGTGTAACATGCTCACGCACTGGCAGGCTATCGAGTATACGACCAGTCAGAACTTCGACCGAATGGCTTACTCGTACATCAATGCCATCACCGTGGTACCGGGAGCCATTGGTGCCTTCCGCAAGGAGGCTATCGTGAAAGCAGGTGGTCTCGCCACGGATACACTCGCGGAGGACTGCGACCTGACGATGCGTATCATCGAGCGTGGTTATGTCATTGAGAATGAGAATTTTGCCGTGGCTATGACAGAGGCCCCTGAGAAAGTATCGCAGTTTGTCAAGCAACGCGTGCGCTGGTGCTTCGGCGTGATGCAAACTTTCTGGAAACATCGTTCGTCTCTCTTTAACGCGAAGAAGAAAGGATTCGGCTTGTGGGCTTTGCCAAACATGCTGGTCTTCCAGTATATCATCCCTACCTTCTCTCCATTGGCCGATGTCATGATGTTTATTGGCCTCTTCTCAGGCAATGTCATGCAGATTCTCACCTACTACCTGCTCTTCTTGGCTGTAGATGCCAGCGTGAGTATCATGGCCTACCTCTTCGAGCATGAGAAGCTAAGGGTGTTGTTATGGATTATTCCGCAGCGCTTCTTCTACCGCTGGATTATGTACTACGTCCTCTTCAAGAGCTATCTCAAGGCTATTAAGGGCGAGCTACAACAGTGGGGCGTACTGAAACGTACGGGAGATGTGGCATTACAGTAAACACATTAACAAATATGCGATTATACATTTTTGATTTCGACGGCACACTTGGCGACAGTCGCGCCTTGATTGTCAAGACGATGATGGACACCTTTGACGAGATGGGTATCCAGCGCCCAAGTACGGAGGCGTGCATAGACACGATCGGATTACCCCTTGAACAATGCTTTGCCGTCTCCGCCCATCTTGATGAGCGGCAGAGCGACGCTTGCGCAGCGCTTTATCGCCAGATCTTCAAGATCAACAACGTGCCAGGAGCCGTCAAGCCTTTCCCCGGCGTTGTAGAGACCTTGAAACGCCTCCACGACGAAGGGCACACGCTCGCCATCGCCAGCAGTCGCCGCCATGAATCGCTCGATGGATTAGTAGCAGACTTTGGCATCTCCCGTCTCTTCTCCGCTATTGTCGGAGCCGACGATGTGGAGAACGCCAAGCCCGATCCCGAGCCTGTGAACCTTATTCTCTCCCGGCTTCATGTCGAGCCTCAGCAAGCCCTTGTCATCGGCGATGCCCCTTACGACATTCTGATGGGGCGTAACGCCGGTACCAGGACATGCGCCGTGACCTATGGCAATGGCAGCCGGGAGGAGTTGTCTGCCGCACACCCTGACACCATGATCAGTCATTTTGCAGACGTGCTGAATGTTCAGTAGCGCCAATAGGTTTTCGTCTACCATAAAAATAGCGCCAAGGGCTGAATGATTTTACATCATCTGGTCCTTGGCGCTATTGTCGTCTGACAATCGTTCAAGCTATTTACAGGTCATCGACAATTGTACTACTTTTTGCATAAGCCGTGCTCTTGGCTTCGAAGAAATCGGTCTTGACCATGTTTGCATTGGAGTAGAACCCTACCCACTGCATGTTGTCCGGTTCCTTGCGATTATCCTCAAAGAGATAGCCAAAGCCGAGACTGTGCCAACGCAGGTTGCCTAAATAGCGTATATAGTCAGACACCATCTTTGACGACAGTCCTTGGACGTTGTCTCCGATGACATACTGGCCCCAGGCTATCTCCTGTCTGACACCTTCGAGCATCATCTGCTTATAAAGCTCCACCTGATCGGGGGTAAACATCTCCGGTTCTTCTTTTTCGAGTTCCCGGATGATGTTTCGGAAGAGCCAGAGGTGTGTGTTCTCGTCACGGTTGATATATCTGATCTCCTGCGCTGAGCCCGGCATCTTACCATTACGACTGAGATTGTAGAAGAACATGAACCCGCTGTAGAAATAGATGCCTTCAAGGATGAAGTTGGCGATGAGCGCCTTCATGAACGATCGTTTATTGGGATTGTCATGAAACTCATTGTAGCAGTCGCCGATGAACGTGTTGCGTCGCAACAGATGCTCATCGGTCTTCCACTGATAGAGGATAGCGTTACGCTCCTCGGGACTGCAGATGGAGTCGAGCATATAACTGTAGCTCTGACTATGCACGCACTCCTGAAAGTCCTGAATATGCAGACAGAGGTTCACCTCGTTGGCCGTGATATATTCGCTCACACAAGGCAGATTATTGCTCTGCAGGGAATCGAGGAAGACCAGGAAACTGAGTATCTTGTCGTACGCCTTCCGCTCAGCCGGCTCAAGATGGGGATAGTCTTTGATGTCCTGCGAAAGGTTGATCTCCTCCGGAATCCAGAAGTTGTTCATGGCCTGACGATACAAGTCGCTTGTCCAGGCATATTTGACATTGTTGAAATCGTTGAGGTTGGTGGAGTTTCCGCCAATCATTCTGCGCAGCCGAAGGTCGGTGTCGCCATTCGGGTTAAAGAGTGCGTTTCGCTTTATTGTGTTATTCATTATAATGTTAAATGTGGAATGTTAAATGTTAAGTGATGAGTGTTGAGTAATGATGAGTGATGCGCTTATGAGGCGCAGCTCTCGCATTCCTCTACCTCCAGCGACTTGCTTCTGACATAGTAGATGGTTTTGACCCCGCTCTTCCATGCCGTGAGATAAAGATTAAGGAGGCGTCGCATCGTAAACTCGGTCGTGATATAGAGGTTGACGCTCTGTGCCTGGTCGATGTGCCGCTGGCGCATTCCGGCAGCCCGCATGCTCCATTCTTGGTCGATAAGATACGCACTCTTATACATCCAGTAAGTAGCATCGTTGAGTTCGGGTGCCACACGCGGCAGCATCGAGCCTTTCTTCTCTTCGAGGAAGAATCGTTTCATGATCGGATCTACCCCCGCCGTGGTGCCTGCGATGATACCCGTGCTGCTTGTCGGAGCAATGGCAAGGAGATA
>ONBC01000038.1 GCA_900315955.1 uncultured Prevotella sp. | reverse complement strand
TGCGCCGATGGTACTGCAATGCAATGCGGGAGAGTAGGCAGCCGCCTCCTTTGAAACGAGAGCCTTGAGGATAGCAATATTCTCAAGGCTCTTTTTCGTTTATACGGGTTTAGCATAGGTGAATTATTGGCGATTTCTCTTTAACATTTGCTCCTTTTTTCATAATATTCGTCAATCTGTTTAGCGGAATGTCTTGATTCTCAATTATTTTTATTACCTTTGCATTACAACAACTAAGAACATGTTGATCTTTTTCTTCTATCGTTTGTTGGATAGAAGTATTGCATTGGCGATAAGTTCTTGTAATTTATAAGAAATGAAGAAAATTATCAGGTTATTATTCGTACTTGTTTTCAGTTTGATTGTCTTACCATCCCATGCCACTTCCGCGACGGAAGATGTCACGCTCTCTGACTCTGATGAAGCTTGGCGACCAGTTATTGAAGCCCTCATTCAGGTTGAGAGTAAAGGAAATAGTAAAGCTCAGCATGGTGCTTCCGTGGGTGTATTACAGATTACCCCTGTGTTGGTAGCAGAGTGCAATAATATTCTTCGCAGAAGAAAATCGAAGAAGCGTTATAAGCTTTCCGACCGTTGGAACAAGCAGAAATCGATAGAGATGTTCCTTCTTTTTCAGTCTTGGTTCAATCCACTGCGCAACGTAGAGCAGGCGATCCGTTCTTGGAATGGAGGAATGCATTACAGTATTCAACGAACTCAGCGTTATTTTGACAAAGTAATGTCTATCCTCCAGAATAATTAGTAAAGCCGTTATTGTCTATTCCCTGTTACTGTCAGACAGTCAACGTTTTACGAAATCCAATTCCTTGGGCATCTTTACCCATTTTCTGTTACGAGCAATCTTGAGCGTGCTTCCGCTCTCTTGGCGTAACTTATAATTCTTACCATCGATGGCAGTGAGGGTTGCAGTAAGATCTTCACTGCCATAATCGTTTATAATCTGTATTTCGGCTTTTCCTTTGTCTATAATTTTAGCCTCGGTGAAGAGCCATTTCCTTCCGTCCTGTCTGTCCCCAAAATACCCAGCCATCTCGCCATAGATTTCTTGGTTGGGAACCACTACATTGTTGTGGTAGAAATCGAGCACAATGTATACATTGTATTTTTCATTGTAGAGATACCCTTTGAATGTTGTTGAGTCTTTTTCCTGTGCAGTGCTCTGTGCTGCCGCGCATAAGGAAATAATCAACGCAAATGATAAAATCAATGCTTTTTTCATACTATAAGTGTTTTATTGATGCAAAGTTAAACGTTTGCATCAAGAAATGATGCTTTTTTCTTAAAAAAGATGTTTTTGTTTTTGGAGTTTATCTTTTTTGTGCTACCTTTGGCCAGATTATAATTTGATTATGGCAAATAAAGGATTGTTTCCGGATTACATATTTGAATCCAGCTGGGAGGTTTGTAATAAAGTTGGAGGCATTTATGCAGTATTGTCCACACGTGCCAGGACGTTGTGCAATATGCTTGGTGATCACCTGATCTTCATTGGTCCCGACTGCTGGAAAACGGAGCCTTGTCCCTATTTTAAGGAAGACAAAGCCTTGTTCGCAGATTGGCGTAAGAAAGCTTCTTCAGAAGGCTTATCTGTCAAAATAGGTCGTTGGACTGTTCCCGGCGAGCCTATTGCCATTCTGGTTAACTTCGATTCGTTCTATTCAAAGAAAGACGCGATCTATGGCCAGTTGTGGGAAGACTTTCAGGTGGACAGCCTTCATGCTTACGGCGATTACGACGAGGCATCGATGTTCTCTTATGCTGCCGCACGCGTGGTCCAGAGTTTTTATTATTACAATATTTCTCCAGACAAGAAGGTTGTCTATCATGGCAATGAGTGGATGACAGGTTTGGGCTTGCTTTACATCCACAAGTATGTTCCTGAGATTGCTACGATCTTTACGACCCATGCCACGAGCATCGGTCGTAGCATAGCGGGCAACAATAAGCCTTTGTATGACTATTTCGAAGGTTATAACGGCAACCAGATGGCCGCGGAGCTCAATATGCAAAGCAAGCATTCCATTGAGCACCAGACGGCTAAGTATGTCGACTGCTTCACGACGGTGAGCGAGATCACCGCCCGCGAGTGCAAGCAGCTGCTCGACAAGCCTGTGGATGTCGTTCTTCCCAATGGCTTTGAGAATGACTTTGTCCCCAAGGGCGCTGTTTTCACGCGCAAGCGCAAGGCTGCCCGTGAGAAACTTTTGGCTATTGCCAACGGGCTGACAGGTTCCAACCTCGATGATCATACACTGATTGTCTCTACCAGCGGTCGGTATGAGTTCCGCAACAAAGGCATTGATGTCTTTATTGATGCCATGAATATCCTTCGCCATGACGGGCGGCTGAAGCGCGATGTAGTAGCCTTCATCGACGTGCCTGCCTGGGTGCGTGAGCCTCGTAAGGATCTGCAGAGCCGCCTGGAGCAAGTGTTCAATGACGGCACGCCGCTCGACAGTCCGGTTATCACGCATTGGCTTAACAATATGGATCAGGACAACACGTTGAACAAGCTTCGTGCGTTGGGTATGACGAACGCCAAGAACGAGCATGTCAAGATCATCTTTATCCCCTGTTACCTTACGGGCAATGACGGCATCGTGAACCTCAGCTATTACGACGTGTTGCTTGGCAATGATCTTTGTGTATTCCCCTCTTATTATGAGCCTTGGGGGTACACACCGCTTGAGTCGATCGCTTTCAAGATTCCTTGTGTGACGACCGACCTCGCCGGATTTGGCCTTTGGGTAAATGCGGAGCTCGGGCGGTATGGCGAGCTTGCCGACGGTGTGAAGGTCGTTCATCGCACTGACAGCAACTACGCCGATGTCGCCAATGCCATTGAGGAAACGGTTTACGAATATTCGGAGTTCAGTGCCGCAAATGTCAAGGCCGCCCGTTCCAACGCCGAGAAGCTGTCGCGCAAGGCGCTGTGGCGTCATTTCATCAAATATTATGAGCAGGCCTACGACTTTGCTTTGCGCAAGGCAGCAGAGCGCGTCTCCAAAGCATAGACTTGCCGCAACCCTTTGTATATCTTTAATTCTACAAATATGAAAATCAAAGCTGATTACACCAATGCCCCCCAGTGGAAAGAGCTCAACATCAAGTCGAGCCTTCCGGAGCAACTCGAGTGTCTTAATGAGCTCGCACATAACATGTGGTGGGCTTGGAACTACGAGGCTCGTAATCTTTTCAAGAGTCTTGACGAGGACCTCTACGAGGAAGTAGGCCATAACCCTGTTCTCCTCTTGGATCGTTTGGGTTACGACCGTAAAGAGGCTATTGTCAAAGACAAGGCTTTAATGAAGAAAGTGAAGGAGGTCTATGCCAAGTTCCGTGCTTACATGGATGTCAAGCCCGACAGCAGCCGTCCCTCAGTGGCTTACTTCTCCATGGAGTATGGCCTGAACCAAGTGCTGAAGATCTACTCCGGCGGTCTTGGCATGCTCGCCGGCGACTACATGAAAGAGGCCTCCGACAGCAATGTTGACATGTGCGGTATCGGCTTCCTCTATCGTTACGGTTACTTCACACAGAGCCTGAGCATGGACGGTCAGCAGATCGCCAAGTATGATGCCCAGGACTTCAACTCGCTGCCTATTGAGCGCGTGATGGACGAGAACGGCAACCAGGTTGTCGTGGATGTGCCTTACATGAACTATCAGGTTCATGCGCTCGTCTGGCAAGTCAATGTAGGACGGATCAAGCTCTATCTCCTTGATACCGACAACGATATGAACTCTCAGTTTGACAAGCCCATCACCCACAGCCTTTATGGCGGTGACTGGGAGAACCGTCTGAAGCAGGAGATTCTGCTCGGTATGGGCGGTGTGCTGATGCTCAAGAAGCTTGGCATCAAGAAGCAGCTCTATCATTGCAACGAGGGTCATGCAGCCTTGTGTAACCTTCAGCGCCTCGTCGACTATGTTGACGGTGGCCTGACCTTCAACCAGGCTCTCGAGCTCGTGCGTGCTTCTTCTCTCTATACGGTACACACGCCTGTTCCTGCCGGTCACGACTATTTCGACGAAGGTCTGTTCGGTAAGTACATGGGTGGCTACCCCGCTCGTCTGGGCATCAGCTGGGATGAGTTCATCGGCATGGGCCGTGAGAATCCCGATGACCACAACGAGCGTTTCTGCATGAGTATCTTCGCTTGCAATACCTGTCAGGAAGTCAACGGCGTGTCCAAGCTCCATGGCTGGGTGAGCCAGAAGATGTTCGCTCCGATCTGGAAAGGCTATTTTCCGGAGGAGAATCATGTGGGTTATGTGACCAATGGCGTGCATTTCCCCACATGGTGCGCAACAGAGTGGCGCCACGTCTACGACAAGTACTTCGACCCTACGTTCATGAAGGATCAGAGCAACGAGCAGATCTGGCATGCTATCTATAATGTTCCTGACGATGAGATCTGGAAGACGCGTATGGCGCTGAAGGAGAAGCTCATCAAGTATATTCGCGACAAGTTCACGAAGCAGTGGCTCCGCAACCAGGGCGATCCAGCCCGTGTGGTGTCTCTGCTGGAGCGTATCAATCCTAACGCGCTGATGATCGGCTTCTGCCGTCGCTTCGCCACTTATAAGCGCGCCCATCTGCTCTTCACAGATCTTGATCGTCTGAGCAAGATCGTCAACGATCCCGAGCATCCCGTTCTGTTCTTCTTCTCCGGCAAGGCCCATCCGGCTGACGGAGCGGGTCAGGGCTTGATCAAGAAGATCTTTGAGATCAGTCAGCGTCCCGAGTTCCTCGGTAAGATTATCTTCCTTGAGGACTACGACATGCAGCTCGCGCGCCGCCTCGTTTCCGGTGTCGACATCTGGATGAACACGCCGACGCGTCCGTTGGAGGCTTCCGGCACATCCGGTGAGAAGGCCGAGATGAATGGTGTGGTCAACCTCTCCGTCCTTGACGGCTGGTGGGTTGAAGGCTACCGCAAGGGTGCGGGATGGGCGCTTCCTCAGGAGCGTACCTATCAGAACCAGGCTTATCAGGACGCGCTCGACGCCGCTACCATCTATTCTCTCCTTGAGAATGAGATCGTGCCTCTCTACTATGCCAAGAATAAGAAGGGCTACAGTGAGAACTGGATCAAGGTTATCAAGAACTCCATCGCTACCATCGCTCCTCATTATACCATGAAGCGTCAGCTCGACGACTACTACAGCAAGTTCTACAACAAGGAGGCAGCCCGCAGCGCCAAGCTCCAGGCCAACAACAACCGCCTTGCCAAGGAGATTGCACAGTGGAAGGAGAACGTGGCAGAGCGCTGGGACAGCATCCGTGTCGTGAGCAAGGATGAGACACCGCTCTACGAGGTCGGACAGACCGGAAAGAAGTATAAGCTTAGCTATACCATTGATGAGCAAGGGCTCAACGACGCTGTCGGGCTGGAACTCGTGATCTTGAAGCCGGACACCGACACGAGCGACCGTCGTATCTACAACGTCGACGAGTTCAAAATGGTCGGTCACGAAGGCAACAACTACAAGTTCGAACTTGAGGTCGAGCCTGAGCATGCCGGAACCTTCAAGACGTGCGTGCGCATGTTCCCGAAGAATGCCAACCTGCCTCACCGTCAGGACTTCTGCTATGTGAAGTGGCTTGACTAATATGATATAAGACCTCTCTAAATATTATATCCGCTTACGTCCGTTGCGATGTAAGCGGACTTTTTTATTGTATATCAGCCAACGGGGGAGAAGCCCTAACAGAACTCAATAATGGAGACGTTCATTCAGAAAAACAAGGATGTGCATTGTGGGTTGTGATCAGAAGCGGCAGGCCCTTACGGTTTTCAGGTGGAGTAATGATTGCCGGTGACGAATGAGGTGTCAGCCGTTTGATGTCAATATTTATTTTTTTGAACCCTCGCTGAGAATCGATTCTTTTGGCGCGAGACGATCCTTGCTCCAAAATAACGGATTTATGAGCCGAGTTGACAATACTCTATAAATCAGACTATTACAAATATTTCTATTTTTAAGGTCTTTCTTTGACGCTCAAAATATGCGACCTAACTGTTGAATGTACCCGACCTAACCGTTGAATGTACCCGACCTAACTGTTGAATGTACCCGACCTAACCGTTGAATGTACCCGACCTTACTGTTGAATGTATCCAACGTTCGGCTTCAAAGCAGATTTCCCAGCATTTTTTTCATCGTTTTTCTGCTATCACCTCCGTTTTTCTTTTCTATTTTAACGTATCCTCATTGTTAAGACTTTTTACTTTTTGTAAAATATTATCATAAAAAGAGACTGTGTCTGTTTGTAACAGCGAATTCTTTTTGACTTGTTTTCGGGCAGATCCTTCCACACATTCGTACGGATGCCAGCCGAAAGGAATTCGCTGATAGAAACCTTGATGGAGAGAGAATCTGAAAAAATGAAATAAAATGAAATAAAAATAGGACGAGATTTATTTTGCAGGCGATTTCTTTTTTGATAACTTTGCAGAATAATAGTTTTACACATATAAACCGAGATTTATGGAGCAAGAAGGTAGAGGTAGTTTGCAATGGAAGACCAGTACGGAGCAATATATGCTTGTGATATTGGTCTGTCTCGATTTTTTATTGTTGAATGGACTGTTGTTCTCACTCATTTATTATTTTTCAGATTACGTACCTTCTTATTTGCTTTATTCCACCAAAGTCACCTTTGTGGTGATGAATATGAGTCTGGCGATAGCTGATTATTTCTACCATACGATTATCTATCGCCGCATGCTTCGTTGGATAGAGTTTTTCTATAATGTGACGAAGCTTGTTGCCGTTCAGGTTTTTCTCTCTTTCCTTCTGCTGAAATTTTTGACGGAAAGTGGTGGGATGTTCGAGTTCATGATCGTATTCTTCGTCTGCGAATGGGTCTTGTTCTATGGGCTGCGAGTCGTGTGCCGTTGGTTTCTTCAGGCATGGCGCAGAAAGGGTGGCAATTCACATACTGTTCTTTTTGTCGGGAATGATGACTCTCTTCGGAGCTTGTATATGAGGCTGTCGCGGAGCGTTACAGGTTACCATGTGCTTGGCTATTATGCTGATGCTCCCATGAAACATCCCGTTGACGGCTTGAAATATCTTGGGACGATTGACGATTTGAATGCAGCTCTGCGCTCCAGTCTGGCATTTTCAGATCCACGTCAAGCGTTCGGTCGTATTGATGACGTTTATTGCAGTCTTTCTCATGATGAGGGTAAGCAGATTAATCTTTTAGAGGTATTCTGTGATCGTTCACTTTCAAGGTTTTTCTATGTTCCGCGTTCTTTCTCTGAGAGCGGATTGCCGCTTACCCCTGTTCGTGTAGGCGACACCATCGCATATACCAACCGTATACAGCCCCTTTTGAAGATAGGCAATCGTTTCATAAAGCGTATGTTCGATATTGTGGTGTCGCTTATCGTATGCATTTGCCTGTTGCCAATAATCCTGATTGTCGGTATAATCATTAAGATACAGAGCCCTGGTCCAATTTTCTTCTGTCAGCAGCGGACAGGCATAAACGGGAAGACGTTTAAGGTCATTAAGTTCCGCTCCATGCATGTCAACAAGGATGCGGACACTGTTCAGGCTACCGAGCACGACCCAAGAAAATTCAAGTTTGGTGATTTCATGCGACGTGCCAATATTGATGAGCTGCCTCAGTTCTTCAATGTGTTGAAAGGAGACATGAGCATTGTCGGTCCCCGCCCTCATATGCTTCGCCATACAGAACTTTATGGTCGTCTCATTAGTGAGTATGCCGTACGTCTGTTCTGTAAGCCGGGAATCACGGGGTTTGCCCAAGTGGGTGGCTTCCGGGGCGAAACCAAAGAGCTTTGGCAGATGGAGGGGCGTGTCAACGCTGATATATGGTATATCGAGCATTGGAGCATGGGTCTTGACTTGCGTATTATTTTTAAGACGGCTAAGCAGATCTTTGTTCATGATGATAATGCCTATTAATTTTATCTGAATTTCGTAATGGAATATATGTCTAAGGAATGTTACGACAAGCTCGTAGCAGAACTTCGTAATCTCATATCTGTTGAACTTCCCAAAGCTCAGGATGAACTTTCGGAGGCTCGTGACAAGGGTGATCTGAGCGAGAATTTTGAGTATCATGCCGCCCGCCGTGCCCATGGGCGGTTATTGAGCAAGATACGTTACAAGCAGCGCATCCTGGCCAACGCTCGTGTGCTCGACACGGCGCAGCGCAGCGGTGATACCGTTCAGCTGCTTTGCAAGGTAGCCGTCACCAACTTGAAGACGAACCGCAGCGCGGCCTATACGCTGACCAGTCCGCACGAGGCCAATATCCGTGAAGGTAAGATCTCCATGAAATCGCCCATCGGTCAGGCGCTGATGAACCATAAGGCGGGCGACGTCGTCGAGGTGAAGGCTCCCGCCGGTGTCGTGAGACTCCGCATTGAGAGCATTGCGTTCTGAAGTGTGCTTTTGCTAAGCCGGCGTGTGCCTCATGGTGTGAGAAACAGCGTATGCAATGAACGGATGAACTTGAAAAGACAAATGATGGATAAAACATGTTGGCTTCTTGAGTTTTTTTGCTAACTTTGTACACTGATTAATTCTCGACTATGAATATCACAGAGATACTTAAAGATACAGACAGTCCTAAAGGCTTTTCCATTGAGGTGCTTCCGCCTCTCAAGGGCAACGGAACGGCAGCCCTCTTCAACAATATCGACAAGGTGAGGGATTTCGGACCTCACTATATCAACATCACGACGCATCACTCGGAGTATGTCTATCGCGAGACGTCTGACGGGCAGTATGAGAAGTTGCGCATCCGGCGCCGTCCGGGCACGATAGCCGTCGCTGCCGCCATCCAGAAGCGATATGGTACGACGGTCATTCCGCATGTCATCTGTTCCGGGGCGACGGTAGAGGATATAGAGTATGAGCTCATCGACATGCAGTTTCTCGATATTGATAATGTGTTGCTGCTCCGAGGCGACAAGGCCAAAGACGACAGCATGTTCAAACCTGCCGAAGGAGGCTGGATGCATACCACGGAGCTTATCGGCCAGGTGAATCGTTTCAATGACGGCTTTTTTGCCGATGGCACCCCGATCAAGCATCCCGGAAAGAAGTTCCACTTCGGTGTTGCCGCCTATCCGGAGAAGCATGAGGAGGCACCCAACCTTGAGATGGACATGAAGTATCTGAAGGAGAAGCAGGATCTTGGAGCGGAGTATGCCGTCACGCAGCTCTTCTATGACAACAGCAAATATTTCGACTTTGTGAAGAAGGCACGGGCGATGGGCATTACCATTCCCATCGTTCCGGGCATCAAGCCCTTGGCCAAGCTCACGCAGATCAATCAGGTGCCAAAGACGTTCCACTGTGACATGCCCCAGGAGCTTGCCCAGGAAGCCGTGAAATGCAAGACGGACGAGGAAGCCCGACAGCTCGGTATTGAGTGGGCTGTCAATCAATGCCAGGAGCTCTACCGGGCAGGCATCAATGACATCCATTTTTATACGGTGTCGGCATTCAACAGCATGCCGGACATTCTGAAGCAAATATTATAACACTGCCTTGAAGTTTGACAAAGTCATAGGTCAGGAAGAGGCTGAAGCGCGCCTTCAGCAACTCGTCGACGAGCAGCGCATCCCTCATGCCCTTATGTTTACGGGTCCGGGAGGATGCGGCAAGATGGCGCTTGCCCTTGCTTTCGCTTCTTTCCTCTTGGGAGAGCGGTGGAATGGCAAGTCATTGCTGGCCAATGCTTCCGCCATCACGAATGCCGAGGCCATGCTTGCCCAGTGGCAACATCCCGATCTCCATTTCTCTTATCCTGTCATCAAGTCGAAAGGTGCGGGCAGCGATTCAAAGATTACGAGCGAGGATTTCGCCAAAGAGTGGCGGCAGATGCTCGGCGGCGGCCCCTATTTCTCCTTGGAGCAATGGATGAGATATATGAATGCTGAGAACCAGCAAGCATCTATCTTCGAGGCGGAGAGCGACCGCCTGATGAGAAAGCTCAATCTGAAGTCGAGTTTGGGCGGCAACAAGGTGAGCCTTATCTGGTTGCCGGAGCGTTTGAATGTCACCAGTGCCAATAAGTTGCTGAAACTTCTTGAGGAACCGCCTTTGAAGACGTTCTTCCTGTTGGTCAGTGAGCATCCTGAATTGCTGTTGGAGACGATCCGCAGCCGCGTTCAGGTCTTTGCCGTGACACGGATCGATGACGAATCGGTGTCAGAGGCCCTGACTGAGCGGCAAGGCATAGCTCCGCAAGACGCGCGGCGAATTGCGCGCATTGCCAATGGCGACTGGATGAAGGCGTTGGAAGAGATCGATGCCGACAATGAGAACAAGGAATTCTTTGCCTTGTTTGTCACCCTGATGCGAAAGGCTTATGCTAAAGATGTGAAGAGCCTTAAAGCCTGGAGCCAGACTGTGGCTGACTTCGGGCGGGAAAAGCAGAAACGGCTCATCGCTTACATGATGCAGATGGTGAGAGAAAACTTCATGTTCAACTTCCATAATCCCCAACTGTGCTACATGACGCAGGCCGAGGAAGCCTTTGCCCAGAAGTTTGCGCCATTCATCAATGAACGCAATGTGTTGCTCTTTCAAAACAGGCTGCAACTGATGATGCGCGATATCAGTCAGAATGCGAATGGAAAATTGCAGTTCTTCAACTTCGCTTTGGAAGTTACTATTTATATTAGAAAATAAACTTATCGATTAGTTAGATACAATATATGTTAGATTATAATATGTGTACGGGTTGTGGTCGTGGCCTCTCCAGCAAGGGTGTGGGAAGGCAGGACAAGCAGCTTAATACTTACGATTGGCTCGCCGATGTTCCGGGGAATGCCGAGTCGACGGATCTGGTGGAAGTACAGTTTAAGAATACCCGGAAAGGTTATTATCACAATGTCAATAACCTTGACCTTAGGAAAGGCGACACCGTGGCTGTAGAGGCCAATCCTGGACATGACATCGGGGTTGTGACCCTTACGGGAAAGTTGGTGAAGCTCCAAATAAAAAAAGCAAACCTGAAGTCTGCAGACGACATCAAGCGTATCTACCGCATTGCCAAGCCGGTGGATATGGAAAAGTATAAGGAAGCCAAGAGCCGGGAGCATGACACGATGATACAGAGCCGGCAAATAGCCAAGAGCCTCGGCCTGCAGATGAAGATCGGTGATGTGGAATATCAGGGCGATGGCAACAAGGCTATCTTCTATTACATTGCCGACGAGCGTGTCGACTTCCGTAAGCTTATCAAGGTGTTAGCTGAGACTTTTCATGTGCGCATTGAGATGAAGCAGATAGGGGCGCGCCAGGAAGCCGGACGTATCGGAGGCACTGGACCTTGCGGCCGTGAGCTGTGCTGTGCCACGTGGATGAAGAACTTCTCGAGTGTCTCTACCAATGCAGCCCGCATTCAGGACATCTCGCTCAATCCGCAGAAGTTGGCAGGCATGTGCGCCAAGCTGAAATGTTGCCTCAATTATGAGGTTGACGATTATCTGGAGGCCAGCAGTAAGTTGCCGCCTAAGGATGTGGTACTTGTCACGCAGGACGCTGAATACCATCTTTTTAAGACTGACATCCTCGCAGGGCTGTGTACCTATTCTACGGACAAGAATCTTGGTGCAAACATGGAGACCATTACGGCTAAACGGGCCAAGGAGATCATAGCCATGAATCGGAAGGGGGAGAAGCCGCTGTCGCTTCAGGAAGATGACCGTGCGAAGGAGGTGAAAAAGCCGGTAGACCTCCTTGCGGATGCTGATGTCAGCAGGTTTGACAAGGCTAAGAAAAAGAAGAAGAGGAAGGCTAAGAAGGCCAATAACAATAACAAATCTCAGGGTGCCTCAGCATCTTCTGCATCACAAAACGCAGAGAAATAACGCTTGGTTAGGATGGTGTCGTATGAAAAAGTTGTTTTATCTTTTTCTCTTCTTGTTGCTTGCTTCATGCAGCGGCAATACGGTCTATGACCACTACAACCATACTTCTGTCTTAGGTTGGGACCGGGGTGAGGTGTTGACCTATGATGTGCCGTGTGTGAAGCAAGAAGCCAAATATGCCACTTCGTTAGGTTTGCGGGTCAGCGGAGCCTATCCTTTCCAGTCGCTGACGCTGATCGTTGAGCAAACGGTGATTCCGGGGAGAAAGACGACAAGGGATACGCTCAACTGTCAGATTTATGATTCTAAAGGTGCTGTAAAAGGTGAGGGAATAAGTTATTTCCAATACCACTTCCTTGTTTCCGAGAAGGATCTCAAGCAAGGCGACTCCTTGCATGTCACCGTCAGGCATGATATGCGTCGTGAGATCATCCCCGGTGTGTCGGATATTGGCATTCAGGTAGTTAGGAATTAGGAGTTAGGAGTTAGGAGTTTCCCATCACCCTTCTAACTCCTAACTCTTAACTCCTAACTTCTAACTCCTAATTCTTAACTCCTATCTCCTAACTCCTAACTCTTAACTCCTATCTCCTATCTCCTAACTCTTAACTCCTCACCAAGTTTCTTCCCGCATCAATTCTCAGGAAGATAAACAGCAACAGGGTAAAGCCCCACAGCGACGATCCTCCGTAACTGAAAAAGGGTAGGGGGATACCGATGACCGGCGTTAAACCTAATACCATTCCTACATTGATGAACAGGTGGAAGAGGAAAATGCTCGCCACGCAATAGCCATAGACACGCCCAAACTTGAACGGTTGTCGTTCGGCAAGGTGGATCAGTCGCAGGATGAGGGCAAGGAACAGTAACAGTACACTTGCCGATCCTAAGAATCCTTCTTCCTCGCCTACGGTGCAGAAGATGAAGTCGGTGTCTTGTTCCGGCACGAATTTCAGCTTGGTCTGTGTTCCGTTCAGGAAGCCTTTGCCTCCAAGACCACCCGATCCTATGGCTATCTCGCTCTGGTGAACGTTGTAGCCGGCACCGGCCAAGTCGTCATCCAAACCTAAAAGAACGTTGATACGCACGCGCTGGTGAGGCTCCATCACATTGTTCAATACGTAGTCGGCACTGTAGAAGAAGATGATGCTTCCTA
Organism: uncultured Prevotella sp.; assembly: GCA_900315955.1. Classification (GTDB taxonomy): domain Bacteria; phylum Bacteroidota; class Bacteroidia; order Bacteroidales; family Bacteroidaceae; genus Prevotella. The sequence continues at coordinate 9,604 of ONBC01000038.1, read as the reverse complement.
TGGAGAACAAGGCAATGAATAAGTAGTGCATGATTCGTGTTGACAACCCCTCATATACTAAGAAGCCCACGAGGAAGGCTGTGATGGCAAGCTGCACCCAGACAATGTCGAAGGGAATGACAAATTCAGAAAACAACAGCACGATGATCGTTGTCCCACTGCATATCCCTACCAGACGCAGCGCCTGCGGGCGGTTGTGCGCATAGATATAGACCATTGCTGAGGCAAATATCTGCACCAACAGCAGTACCACGAACTTACCGACAGAGGTAGGCGTATCCCACAGGAGCACTTGCTCGTATTTGATACCTACGACAAAGTAGACAACCATGGCTACGCCGGTGAACAAGATACTTCCCGGCATGCCTTCCCGATAGAACATGAGGAAGAAGGCGAGATATACCAGCGCAGATCCTGTCTCCCGTTGCCCGACGATAAAGATCATTGGCAGCAAGACGACGGCCATGGCGGCAAAGAAGCACTTCGGCTTGTGCATATCAAACCCATATGTGCTCATTAGTTTAGACACCGCTAAGGCTGTGGCAAACTTCGCAAACTCCGCCGGCTGCAAACGGAGCGGACCTAAGACGAGCCACGACCGGGAACCTTTGATCTCATGAGGATTGAATATGGTTAGGAATAGCAGGACCAATAAGGCTGCGTAAATGACATAGGCGAAGGTGTCGTAGAACCGGTCGTCGAGCATCAACAGGATAAAACCTAACGCGAACGAGGTGCCTATCCATACAATCTGCATGCCTGAGCGTGTGGAAAGACTGAAGATGTCGGTCTCTCCATACGTATAGCTTGCGCCGCAGACGCTTATCCATCCAAAGATAAGCAGCGCGATGTATATGCCTACTGTCCACCAGTCGAGGCTTCTCCAAACGCTTTGTTGTTTCTTATCGTTCTGAGTCTCCATAGGAAATTCTGCGATTCTGCATTTCTTCAGCAAGCCGCTGGCCCGCAGGACTGAGCTTGCCTGTAATGTACTGTTCTATCAATACTTTGCCCATGGGCACACCGAAGTCGGCACCCCATCCACCGTTCTCTACGTAGACAGCGATGGCGATCTTGGGCTTGTCCATCGGCGCAAACCCCATGAACACAGAATGGTCATGTCCGCGGTTCTGCGCTGTACCCGTCTTACCGCAGGCCGCGAAAGGCAGCGAGCTGAGCATCTTACATGTACCACCCATTGCCGAGGAGCGCATGCCGGCAACGATATAGTCGTATGCCCGGTGCTGTGCCTTGGTATAATGACGGCGTGTGAACATCGTGTCAAGCTGCGCGCCTTGTATTTGTCTGACCACATGGGGTACATAGTAATAGCCGCGGTTGGCTATCGTTGCGCCTAAGTTGGCGATCTGCAAAGGCGTGAGGTTGACCTCGCCCTGACCGATACTGATACTGATGATGGTCAGCCCATTCCAGGAGCCGCGGTATGCTTTGTCGTAGAATGTGGCATTCGGGATGAGTCCGCGTTTCTCACCGGGAAGGTCGATGCCTAAGCGATAGCCAAAACCCATGGAGACCATGTAGTCGCGCCAGGTGTTCATGGCATCCTGTACGGTCTTGTATTTGGCACGGTTGCTCATCATATGGAATAAGCCCCAGCAGAAGAAGGCGTTACACGACGTGCTGATAGCCGGAACGAGGCTCAGTGGGGAGGCATGACTATGGCAGCCTACATGCAGTCCTTTATAATAGAAGCCTCGGTGACATGGATATTGGGTGGCGGGGGTGATGATGCCTTCAGAAAGGAAGGTCAGTCCCTGAGAGGTCTTGAAGGTCGAGCCCGGCGGATATTGTCCCATGATGGCACGGTTCAGCAGTGGCTTCTGGGGATCATGGGTGAGAAACTTATGATATTTGTTGCGGTTCTTGCCTTCAAGTAGTCTTGGGTCATAGCTTGGCGAAGACACCATGCACAGAATCTGCCCCGTCGACGGCTCAATGGCGACGATAGCTCCGATCTTTCCTTGCATCATGCGCTCGCCCAATGCCTGCAGACGGACATCAAGACCTAACGTCAGTTCTTTCCCTGGTACCGGACGCTGGTCGTATTTGCCGTTCTGATAATGGCCTTGCACGCGGCCGTGAGCGTCTCGAAGAAGGATCTGCACGCCTTTGATGCCACGCAGATACTTCTCGTAGCTGCGTTCAACACCCAACTTGCCGATATAGTCGCCCGGCTGGTAATAGTTGTCCTCATCAATATCCGATTGTGACACTTCGGCCACCTCACCGAGAATATGTGCGCCATACGGATACATATATTGTCGGATGGTACGTTTTTGAATATAGAATCCCGGGTAGCGGAACATCTTCTCGCGAAAGACACTGAAGTTCTTGTCGTCAATTTGTGACATGAACATCTGTTGGGTAAAACGGGAGTAACCAGGATTCTTTGCCGGATCCTTGATGTCGTTCATACGTTTGATGAACATCTCCTTTGTTATCCCCAATGTCCGACAGAAGTCGAGGGTGTCCAAATGGCCTTTCTCTTCATTCATCACGACCATGATGTCATAGGACGGCTGGTTGTAGACAAGCAATTTCCCGTTACGGTCGCGTATTACGCCGCGGCTGGGAAACTCTATCTTCTTCAAGAACGCATTCGAGTCGGCGCTCTTGCGGTAGTCGTCGCTCATCACCTGCAGCGCAAAAAGTCGGATGACATAGATCACCACGATGACGACAGCAATGCCGCCAATGACCCTTTTTCTATTATCGAGATTGTAATCTTTCATTATCCTCCTCCCTTTTATGAACGTCTCAAGTTGTCACACACCAATACCAAAAGGAGTGTCAGAGCTGTACTCGTCGCAATGCTTAGCAACCAGTGGAGCCAGTTGAAGAACGAGAACGTCTCAAGCGTGTAGAAAGTGAGACAATAGATAAAGGTCAGAATAAAAGCGAATAACGTGTATTTCCCCAATCCGAAAACATGAATGCAAGGAAGCACGTTGTCTTCGTCATCTCGCTGTATGAACAGTTCCATGATATAAGGCTGAACAGCAGCCACCAAGGTCATGGAGCCAGCCGCTACTCCCGGTGTATTGGAAAAGACATCAATGCCTAATCCCAACAGGAAACACCAGATAAGCATCGACCATTTTGAAGAGCCGCGACGGAAGGATATGGCAAAATAAACATACAGCAAGGGAGTTGCCACTCCTAAGAGATGGACATGATTGAGCACTAATGCTTGCAAAAGCAAGAGCCCAAAGAAAAGAAGCAGCCGTTTTAGGAAATCTATATTCATCCTTTTACCTTTTTCCTCCTATATCTTTTACTTGCTGTATATTCTATTTGTTTGCTTTGATTTTCAACGAATCCTGTGCGGCGCGAAGCGCATTGAGACGTTCCAAGACCGGAGCGTTGTCTACTACACATACATCGCGCAGACGGGAGAAGTCGGTTGACAGCTTCACTTGCAACCTGTAAGAAACACCGTCTACTGAGTTGTAGACATGCAAAATCTTGCCCACAAGTATTCCTGGTGGGAAGACAGAAGAGAAGCCGCTGGTCTCTACATTGTCGTACAAACGGAACCGCGCATGGCGGGGGACTTCCTCAACAAAGGCTTTTTGCGGGTCGCCTCCATACCAGTGCAGATAACCGAAATAATCTCTTCCGTGAATACGGCAACTGATATTCGATTTGGCGTTGATGGCTGGTATGACAATGGAATAGTGACGTGAGGTAAGGTAAACGATTCCCACGACACCACTTCCACAAACCACGCCCATGTCTACACGCACGCCGTCTGAAGAACCTTTGTCTATCGTTATCAGGTTGTTTGCGTTCGCAACAGAGTTGCTCACAACCTTTGCCGGGATAAGCTTGAAACTCTTCAGGATCTTCACGCCTGCTGTATCCGTCCACGTCGTGTCTTTTGTGACATCGGTAAGGCGCTCGGAGAGTTTCCGTACTTGTTGCTCCAAATAGAGATTACGTTGAGTAAGTTCTTGATTGACCTTACCCAACGAAAAGAAACTCTCTACAGCCGAATTCCAGGCATCTATTTTTCCTGTTACAGCGTTGGCAGAGGTAAACCACACACTGCCCTGATAGCTGTTGTATTGGAACAACAGCACCAGGCTGATAACTTCCAATAGCGCGAAAAGAAACCAGTGACTGTGTCTTTGTATGAAATCAATTAAATTGTGCATTGCACAATATTAACGCATTAGGAACGAGAAGCGGTCTACATTCTTAAGCGCAATGCCTGCGCCTTTAGCCACACTGTGCAAAGGATCCTCGGCGATATGGAACGGAATGCTAATCTTGTCCTGCAGACGCTTGTCCAAACCACGAAGCAGAGCACCGCCGCCGGTAAGCCAGATGCCGTTCTTCACAATATCCGCATAGAGCTCTGGAGGCGTAGACTCCAAAGCAGAGAGAACAGCGTTCTCAATCTTTGCCACAGTCTTGTCAAGGCAATGCGCGATCTCCTGATAGCATACGGGCACTTCCATAGGAAGGGCAGTGATGCGGTTAGGACCATGAACAACATAATCCTCGGGAGCCTCGTCGCCAAGGTCGGTCAATGCTGAGCCGACATGGATCTTGATGCGCTCTGCCATACGCTCCGATACCTTTACATTGTGCTGACGGCTCATATATTCCTGAATGTCGGCCGTGAGGTCGTCACCGGCGATACGGATAGAGTTGTTGCTTACGATACCGCCCAAAGAGATGACGGCAATCTCAGTAGAGCCGCCGCCGATATCAACAATCATGTTGCCTTCCGGTGCTTCCACGTCAATACCGATACCAATAGCAGCTGCCATTGGCTCAAAGATAAGATATACGTCACGTCCGTCGGCATGCTCGGCTGAATCGCGTACGGCACGGAGCTCTACCTCTGTTGAACCGGAAGGAACACCGATAACCATGCGCAGAGACGGAGAGAAGAAGCGGCTGCCTGTGTGTACCATCTTGATGAGTCCACGCATCATCTGTTCGCATGCCGTGAAGTCGGCGATCACGCCGTCGCGCAACGGACGGATCGTACGTATATTGTCATGCGTCTTCTCATACATCATCTTGGCTTTCTCGCCCACAGCGATCATCTTGCCTGTGCGGCGGTCAAGAGCTACAACAGAAGGCTCGTCAACAACAATCTTGTCATCACTGATAATGATGGTGTTGGCAGTTCCCAGATCCATTGCTATCTCCTGAATGATAGAAAACATTCCCATTTAATTTCTTTTCCTTTCTATTGGTAATCTTTGTTGTTTTGTGGTATAGCGCTTTGCACAATTAGCGCAGCGAAGCGAACCAGTCATGGATAGCTGTATCATAGTGGCTTGATACGTCAAAGGCACTCTCTGCAAGCATGCGGCGGTCTTCGATGTCGGTGACGGCTCCCTTCTTGTTGAGAAGCTCAAGCAATACAGGATATTCGGCTTTGCTTGGGATGATGACGACATCCTTGAAATTCTTTGCTCCGGCACGGATAAGGGAGATGCCGCCAATGTCGATCTTCTCAATGATTTCCTGCTCTGAAGCACCACTGGCTACGGTCTGCTCGAAGGGATAGAGGTCAACAATCACGAGGTCGATAGCAGGGATTTCGTATTCTTTCATCTGCTCGCGGTCTCCCTCATTGTCGCGACGCGCAAGGATTCCTCCGAAGATCTTCGGGTGAAGCGTCTTTACACGCCCGCCAAGAATAGAAGGGTAAGTCGTTACTTCTTCCACCTTCTGGCATTGATACCCCAAGCTCTCTATAAACTTCTGTGTGCCTCCGGTGCTGAGGAACTTTACACCCTCCTCGTTCAACTTCTTAAGGAGATCCTCCAGTCCATCCTTATGGAAGACGGAGATGAGCGCTGTCTTGATTTGTCTTGATTCAGCCATTTTTAAGATATTGTTTTGTCTCGATACCTATGCTCGATTTTATGTTGATATCTATTGATTTGCAAAGTTACTTGATTTTCCTTGAATCGTTATAGAAAAAAGGAAGAAAATATTTGTGGAAACGTTAAATTGTCTCAAGACAAGCCTCTTTCTTCTCCTCAATGCCCTTTTTTGATTATTTTTGCATCCAAAAGCACAACTATTATATTATGAGGCGCATATTATATTTTTGCATATTCATCTTATCCCTTCTTCCTATTGAGCGCTTGGCTGCACAGCGAAGCATTACGGTCTATGATCCGGAGACGAACATGCCGGTGCGAGGGTTCCATATTCGGACAGACCGGCAAAGAACAGACACAACTAACATCTTCGGTAGTGTGGCCTTGCCTGAGAAGTTCGACACCCTGCTTTTGACTAAGCCGGGATATATCGCTTTGCGCATTCCTTCCAAGCTTGTGAAGGATACGATCCCCGTTATCAAAGACTATAACAATATAGGTGAGGTCGTCGTTTATGGTAATCGGCAGAACGAGTTTCAGGAAGCTGTGAAGCGATGGGCCAAGGCAGACAAGACCGAGATGGAACTAAGACATCCAATCACGGGAATAGAGTTTAACCTCTCCGATATTCTCAACGCTAAACGCAGGCGCGACAAGCGCAATGCTAAGAAGATGGCTAAGCTATTCAACCGAATGGACGCTACGGACGATGACCCTATCATCCATTCTTACCGACGAGCGTTGCAAATAGAGTCCAAACATTAATAATCAAATATTATATTCATCGATGAAATCTCTTTTATGTATACTTGCCACACTGCTGTTTTCCCAAAGCATGATGGCGCAATGGGAAACATTCAAACGGAGACCGTGCGGAACGGCCCTGTTGATGGAGAAGAATACGGTAGAAACGCGGGCTATCGCAACGTCGCCCAACTACGTGAAGCATACGGGGAGCATCACCATCCCGGTTGTCCTTGTCAACTTCTCGGATGTGAAGTTTACCATTAACAATCCGAAACAAGCCTTCGAGCAGTTCTTCAATGGTGACAAGTATGACGCCAATCAAACAGACTATGGCAACGGAAACACATTCAGTCATGGCTCCGTGGCGTTGTATTTCAAAGACATGAGCGACAGTACGTTTCTGCCTAAGTTCAAGGTGTATGGCCCCGTGACGGTCGACCATCCAGAGACGTACTATGGTGGAAAAAATGAGAATAACAATGATGACGAGAATCCTCAGCAACTTGTAAAGGATGCGCTGGCCCTGATAAAAGATAGTGTGTCTTCAGAAGACTTTGCGTCGTTCAGTGCTGATGGTGGTTCAACAATTGAAAGCGTGTATATTCTCTATGCAGGTATTGATCAAAATGATAATGGACCTGCTACGGCGGTATGGGCAAATACCTTTAGGACAGGTGGGGCCACATTGGGGGGAAAGGAGGTGCGATGGTACACTATGTCTGGTGAATTGTCCCCTTTTAAGATGGATGAATCCGGTAAGATTAAGAGTGATGGTAGCGGAACAATCCCGGTCATAGCAGGCATCGGTGTCGCATGTCATGAGTTTACTCATGCGCTTGGTTTGCCCGATATCTATCCTACCTCGAACAGTGCGCGAGTTGATAACCAAGAAATGGAATATTGGGATCTTATGGATGGTGGCGAGTATTCTGTTAATGGCTTCTTTCCTACGGCCTATACCGCTTTCGAGAAAAAACAGATGGGGTGGCCGGTAACTATTGAAGGGCTGACCGGCAATGCCAGCATCACAATGACGACCTCGACAGAGAAAGGTGGTACGGCTTATAAGATTGTCAACCCGAACAACTCACTTGAATATTTCATGCTCGAATGTATCCAGCGACGGGGGTGGAACAAATATCAGTACGGCAACGGCCTGCTTGTCTATCATGTCAATCTGCCCAATAATACTATAGACCTTGGTACTCACCTCAATAATACGCCTGGCTTCCCGGGAATGGCGGTCGTACCTGCCGATGGTGCGTGCTTGTCCTCGTACATTAAAGCAAATAAGACAAACTATTCCAATAGCATGCGTGGCGACCTCTACCCCGGAATGGGTAACATGAATCCTGATACGCTGAATGTCTCTGTGCTCAGCGACGCCAATCCCCAGCCCAACTTCTGCTGGTACAACTCAGCCAAGACAACGAAGCAGCCGACCAACAAAGCCCTGACGAATATCACTTATAATACCTATACGGGTGTCGTTACTTTCGACTATGTCAGCGACGTTGCAAGCGGCATCCTGCCGGTGTGGAACAACGAGACCGGGGACAGAAAGATCTATTCTGTTGATGGCCGTTATCTCGGCACCGACCTCAATGCCCTGCCTCACGGCGTGTATATCGTCGGAGGGCGTAAGATCCTGAAGTAGCTCTTGTGTATATCTTGAAGTAGCTCTTACGTATATCTTGAAGTAGCTTTAGTTCCGTGTGGCACCGTTTACGGTGCCATAAAATAACCATCCCTATGGAGCAGCCTCTTTACTACCATGCCACGAATCATAGCATGAAGCGTCGTTGCGACAGCCACGACTACCATGCTCGTTGTATGTACATGATAACCCTTGTCGTGGAGGGGCGGCGCAACGTGTTTGGTCGTCTTGTCGGCGATCCTTTTCTCCCTGTCGGTCAGGTGGGTGCCGCTTCCTTGGAACCTTCTCTTTTGGGCAGGGCCGTAGAAGAAGCGTGGAAAGACCTGCCCCGACGTTATCCGGAGGTCAACAATATCGCGCTGCAGCTGATGCCCGATCACCAGCACTTTATTGTCTTTGTGACTAAAAGGATGGAGGTTGCCCTTCCTACCGTCATTGCTTCGTTTGAAGGTTACTGTCGACAGCGTTATAAAGCTCTTATCAGGCAGGGGCTTGCTCCCGCTGTTCCACAGTATATCTCAGAAGAGCAAAGCCTTGCCAAGAAAGAAGGGCGCAAGAGCGGGTTGGGCCTTCTCTTTGAGATCGGGTATAATGACAAGATCCTTTGGCGTGAAGGAGAGTTGCAATTATGGAAACAGTATCTGGCGGATAATCCTCGTCGGCGCCTGATCAAGGAGGGTTGTCCGGAACTGTTCACGGTCAAACGCAATGTTGACAGTCATGGCTTTACATTTGAGGCTTTGGGCAATGTGTTTCTTCTTGATTATCCCCGGCGCATCTACGTGCAGTGTTCACGTCGTATTTCCGATGCCGATCTTGCTGCTCTTTTACGCAAGGCCAATCCTGATTTTGAGAATGGCTCGGTGTTTGTCTCCGCCTCTGTCTCTCCAGGCGAGAAGCTCGTGATGAGGCGTGCTTTTGAGAGCGGCTGCCCTACAATCGTCTTGAGAGAGAACGGCTTTGCACAATATGAGAAGCCGCACGGGAAAGCCTTTGATGCCTGTGCTGAAGGAAAGCTCTTGCTGCTTGCCCCCTGGGGGCACCACACGGAGAAAAGGCTGATCTCGAGAGAACAATGCCTCAACCTTAACAGGATGGCGCTGGCCATCAGCACGGACAGGCTGTAGGCAGGTACAGAGCAGAAGGACAACGGCTCCTGCCCTAAAGGGCAGGACACAGAACCACAAGAAACAACTGCAGACGGAAACAGGCAGGAGCGATGAAAGAGGGTAAGCATTCAGTATAGGCCGTCTTTCCTATAAGCTGTAAATTTCCGACCTTTGCCGAAAATTTACAGCTTTATGTTTAATCTCAACGAGAATAACCA
>ONBC01000082.1 GCA_900315955.1 uncultured Prevotella sp. | reverse complement strand
GAGATCATACAACTTCTGCCATACCAATACAAAAAATCCCGGGAATAACCTCGGGATTTTTTGTTTGATTACAGGACGGCCTAAATTGAATGGTTACGACACACAAGTTGTCGTAAGCACACAAGAAGCTCGAGTTTACCTCCCCACCGTTAAAACGAAGGTGAAAAATTTGTGTGTACGCGGTATGTGAGTCTTTATTATTTCTTGATTATTTTATTGTGTAGATTTCTTAGTCGATTCTTTAGGATATTACTTGGGACAAATGTTATTTTCTGATGTTATAAAATAATCTATAATAGATAGTTATAAAGATAAATGTACGGCATAAAGTCTGGCACCCTCCCAGTATGTTGTGCGATGCTGAAAAGGAGGAAATATTATGGGTATGGCTAGGCAAAAAAGCGTCGTCATTTTTTACTACGAGATAGTTAATTTCCTATAAATCAGTATGTAATCAACTAAGAGTTTACAATTTTGGGTGTCCATTGATAACTTGATGCTGCCAGCCTCCTCGAGGCTGGCAGGGTGTGACAAGAACTCCGAGGTTGAGAGCGGCCTTCGGCCTTTAGAGAAGAGATAACTCTCTATCTATAAAGGTCTTTTTCATCTTCTTGTTATCTTTATTTGTTTACGATTACTTTCTTTCCATTGTGGATATACAGTCCCTTGGCTGTTGGTTTCTCATTGACCTTCACGCCGTCCAGGGTATACCATGCGCCGTTGTCCTCGTTGTCGGCATCGATGCCCTTGATGCCTGTCGCGCCGCCAAGAGATACGTTGATCTTGTCAGTGTCTGAGGTAGGCAGACTGAGATATGCTTCGTTGGCTGCTATCGTGCCGGTGCTCTGGAGCCGGAAGCCATCATTATCATAGACATAGTGCGTATTGCCATCCGCCAGCGTGCTGAGGTCAGTGTCTTTTGTCACCCCCACGAGTTTGTTGCCGGATACATCAGCCGTAGCGTCTCCACTTGTCAGCGGGAAGACGTAGGTGGCGCCCTCCGTGCCGGTCATCAGCAGCCCCGTGCCTGCCGGTACGATGCCGTTCACCTCGGTGCCTTTGATCGTGCCGTTGACAGCGTTGCCCGTAAACTGATATGCCTTCAGATCCTTCGTCGCTGCGGCAGCAAAGGTCTTTTCGTCTCCTACCCGATAGGCGTTGTCAAGGTCTATCTTCTCTGCATCCGCAAAGGTGGTTACCGCGTGATCAAAAGTCTTGAAAACACTGCGGTTTGTAAAATCTTTCCATTCAGTTGCGCTGGCGTACGCCTCCTCGCTTCCTATTGGTATGATCAGACGTGGTTGATACGAAGTAAATATATGACCAAATACACCATTTTCATATATACAATATGCCGGCTTCTTACTTTTACATATGACCGAGGTCAAGCCGGAACAATCCGAGAAGGCCCCATCGCCTATCGAAGTGACACCTTCAGGGATGGTGATCGAAGTCAAGTTGCAACAGCGAGAGAAGGTTCCATAGCCTATCGCAGTGACACCTTTAGGGATGGTAATCGAAGTCAAGCCGGAACAATAAGAGAAGGCCCTATCGCCTATCGAAGTAACACCCTCAGGGATGGTGATCGAAGTCAAGCTGGAACAATGCCGGAAGGTTCCATAGCCTATCGAAGTGATACCTTTAGGGATGGTGATCGAAGTCAAGTCGGAACAATAATAGAAGGCTCCCTCGCCTATCGAAGTGACACCTTCAGGGATGGCGATCGAAGTCAAGCTGGAACAATAATAGAAGGTGTAGTCGCTTATCGCAGTGACACCTTTAGGGATGGTGATCGAAGTCAAGTCGGAACAATAATAGAAGGCTCCCTCGCCTATCGAAGTGACACTCTCAGGGATGGTGATCGAAGTCAAACTGGAACAACAATAGAAGGCACTATCGCCTATCGAAGTGACCGCATAACTTTTGTTATTATGATTCACAGCAGAGGGAATCGTAATATGGCCAGAGTAAGAACCGGTGCTATTCCAAGTGGGTTTGACTTTGTATGTCACCGCCACGGAACTACTACCAGTCAGCTTGTAGTATATTCCATCTACCTCGAAGTCGTAGGCCATGGATGCCAGGGGCACCATGAGCAGGATCAGAAAACAAAGTAAACTTTTCTTCATAATTTATGGGGTTGAAAATTTTCATTCTAAAGAAGTCTCACTTCTGAAAGAGGCGTATACAAAAAAGCGTGGGAGTCTTACTGTCACGATCGTAACACGTATGTGAAACGATCGTGATACGTATGGGGGACGATCGTGCCCCATATGTGAAACGATCGTGACACATATGTGGTACGATCGCGGCACGGGCGTGACACGACGGCAGTGGTATGCTTATCTGATGAAGTTCATGGGTGTCCACGCCTCTCTTTCAGGGTATTGCGGATCGCCACCTTGATGGATACGTTTGAGCAGCCATGCCATGTTGTTCGCCATCGTGCGCATGGTCTGCATACCCTCTTCGTCGTTTTCAGCCTCACCGGGCTTCTGTCCGTAGACAATGTTCCAATACTACGAGGTAACGATGGGCATGTTCATCATTTCGAACGCCATATTCATCGTCTGGTATGTGGCCGTGGCGCCACCCCGGCGGCACACGGCGACGTTCGCCACCGGCTTGTTCGTCATCAGGCTGCCTCCTGCCATGAGCATACGCTGAACCACGGCGAGCAGCGCGCCGTTGGGTTGGCCGTAGTATACCGGTGATCCGAAGATGAAGCCGTCGGCATCTGCCGCTTTCTCGAGGAAACGGTTGCACACGTCATCGTCAAAGGTACAGCGATTGTTGCCTTTCTTCTTACAGACACCGCAGGCGATGCAGCCGCGTACCGGCTTGTTGCCGATCTGCATGATCTCAGTCTCTATGCTCTGGGCTTCCAATGTCGTTGCAGCCATGCTCAGTGCATGGAAGGTGTTGCCCTTCTGATGAGCGCTGCCATTTATTAATAATACTTTCATTTTTATTTTTGTTTGAATAATTATCTACAGTTCATACCTTATGCGTCGCCTATCCGAAGATGAAATTGGCGATGAAGACGAGGCTCAGGACGATCAGCGTGGCGTTGAGTTTCTTCCACTGTCCGGTGCAGAGCTTGAGGATGACATAGCTCAGGATGCCGAGGCAGATGCCGTCGGCGATGGAGTAGCAGAGCACCATCGTGATCATCGTGATGAAGGCGGGGAAGGCCTCACTGACATCGGAGAGGTCGAGGAGCTTCACCGAGTCGAGCATCAGCACGCCCACGAGCACCAGGGCTCCGCTGGTCGCTGCCCCGGGGATGAGCAGGAAGACGGGGGAGAGGAAGAGTGAGAGGGCGAAGAGCATGCCCGTCGTGAGCGAGGTCAGACCGCTCCTGCCGCCCTCGGCGATGCCCGACGCGCTCTCCACATAGGTCGTCAGCGTGGACGAGCCGAGGAAGGCGCCGCATGTCGTGCCGATGGCGTCGCTCATCATCGCCTCTTTGATATGGGGGATCGTGCCGTCGGGACGTACGATGCGCGTCTTGTAAGCTAAGCCCACGAGGGTGCCCACGGTATCGAAGATGTTGACTAACAGCAGGGAGATGACCACCATCACCGTGCGCATGTTGAGCAGGCCGTCGAAGTTGAAACGGCAGAAGATCGGCGAGAGGCTCTGCGGCAGGGACACCGGGATCCAGTGGTCGGGGATCTGTGTCACACCCATGGGGATGCCCACGAGGGTGGAGATGATGATGCTGTAGAAGAGGGAGCCTTTCACCTTGCGCGCCATGAGCACACCACTCAGGATGATGGCGATGACCCCGAGGATGGAGGTCGGTGTGAACTTACCTAACGAGACGAAGGTTGCCGGGGAGGAGACGATGATGCCCGCGTTCTTCAGACCGATGAACGCGATGAACATGCCGATGCCTACCGAGATGGCGTGTCGGAGGTTGAAGGGGATGGCATTGAGGATCGCCTCCCGGATGTTGAGAAACGTGATGAGCAGGAAGACGATGCCCTCGACGAGCATGATGGCGAGCGACTGCTGCCACGTGTAGCCCATGGCCTGACAGAGCGTGTAGGCGAAGAAGGCGTTCAGGCCCATGCTCGGTGCCTGGGCAAAAGGAAGTTTCGCCATGAAGGCGAGGAGCAGGGTGGCGATGGCGGAGGCTATCGCCGTGGCGGTGAAGAGCGCCCCGCGGTCCATACCGGTGGTACTGAGGACCGTAGGGTTCACGGCCAGGATGTAGCACATGGTAAGAAAGGTGGTGGCTCCTGCCACCACCTCCGTGCGTTTATTCATCGTCTTGGCATCGAAGCCAAGGAGCCTTTCCAACAACATTAGAGATCTATATAATAATGTGTATTACAACAGTGCCGGCAGTTCAAAGAGTTTCGTGCCATTGCTGCCTTTGATGAGGATGCACTTCCCCGTTGGCTTGTGGGCGGCGATGGCCTGCTTCACCGCTTCCACGTTGTTGTATTTGTGGAAGTCGCAGCGCGTCTTCCCAAACTCTTCGCCGACGAGCCATACGTCGTTGAGTCCTTTGGCTTTCAGCGTGTCGACGACTTTCTGATGCTCCTCTTCGCTGACGGCTCCGAGCTCGCGCATGTCGCCGAGGATCGCCATCTTCGGGAGCTTGGTGTCGATCTGTTCGAAGCTGTCGAGGGCGGCTGCCATACTGGTCGGATTGGCGTTGTACGCGTCGACGATGAGCGTGTTGTCTGCCGTCTTCACCAGTTCAGAGCGGTTGTTTGTCGGCTCATAATGCGCGATGGCACGGCAGATGGCATCGGCGCTGACCTCGAAGTGGAGGCCTACGGCGACAGCCGCGAGCACGTTGTCGAGGTTGTAGGACCCGATGAGATGCGTCTGGATCTCATGCCACTCGTTGAGCGCGACGGGGATGTGGCTGTCGTCTCCCCCGCAGCGCCATGCGATGGTGATGAACGGGTCGGCTGCCGTCACCTTGCCTTGCACCTGAGCTTGCGGGTCGTTGCCGTAACTGATGATGCGGTCGAGCTCACGCTCGCGCGCCATCCCGACGAGATGCTCGTTGGCGGTGTTGAGGAACACGAGGCCGTGGTGCGCCTTGAGGAAGTCGTAAAGCTCGCCCTTGGTCTTCTTCACTCCCTCAAAGGAGCCGAAGCCCTGGAGGTGGGCACGTCCTACGTTGGTGATGAGGCCGCAGGTCGGCTCCACATATTCCACCAGTCTCTGGATGTCGCCGGGGTGGGAGGCACCCATCTCCACGACAGCGATCTCGTGCTCGGGCCGGAGGCGCAGCAGCGTCTTGGGCACGCCGACATCGTTGTTGAAGTTGCCTTCCGTGTGCATCACCTTGTATCTCTCGGCGAGGACTGCGGAGACGAGCTCCTTCGTCGTTGTCTTGCCGTTGGTGCCCGTGATGCCTACCACGGGTATGTCGAATTGGCGGCGGTGCTCGCGTGCCAGCTCCTTGAAGGTCGTGAGACAGTCGTTGGTGAGGATATAGCGATCGTCACCTTCCACACAGTATTCCTTCTCGTCGACAACGGCGTAGCTGCAGCCTTTCTCCAAGGCAGCGGCCGCAAACTTGTTACCGTCGAACGAGGCGCCTTTGAGCGCGATGAAGATACTGCCTTCGGGGCAGTTGCGGCTGTCGGTCGTCACCACGGGGTGCTGGCGATAGACAGCGTATAATTGTTTGATGTCCATGGTGAGGATGCTTTATGCGAACTGGTTCTCCACGATGTCGGTGAGGACATCCTTGATATCGAGACCGGCGGCACGCACCTGCTGTGGGATGAAGCTGGTAGCTGTCATGCCGGGCGTGGTGTTGATCTCGAGCATGTTGACCTTGTCCTTGCCCTCGGCATCCTTTGTGATGATGTAATCGATACGGATGATGCCGTTGGCATGGAGGATATCGTAGATGCGGCTTGTCTCGGCTGCCACAGCCTTGGCGGTCTCCGGAGCGAGACGTGCGGGGGTGATCTCCTTAACCTTGCCGTTGTACTTGGCGTCGTAGTCGAAGAACTCATCTTCGGTGACGACCTCAGTAGCGGGGAACACCACGCTCTTGTCCTTTGTCTTGTAGATACCCTGCGAGATCTCCGTGCCCTTGAGGTAGCTCTCCACCATCGCCTCGTTGCTTTCCATGAAGGCCACGCGGAGGGCGGGGGCGAGCTGGTCGGCGTTCTTCACCTTGCTCACGCCGAAGCTCGAGCCGTCGGCAGCGGGCTTGACGAAGCACGGCATGCCTAAGCGCTTCTCGATGGCTGCGGCATCGTACTCCTCGCCACGACGCAGGAGGATGCTGTCGGCGACGTTCACGCCGAAGCCGCGCAGATAGTTGTTGAGCACATACTTGTCGAAGGTCATGGCCTCGACGAGCACGCCGGAGGTAGAGTAGGGCAGATGGATGAGGTCGAAGTAGCCCTGCATCATACCGTTCTCACCGGGCTGTCCGTGGATGGTGATGTAAGCATAGTCGAAGACCACAGCCTTGCCGTCCTTCCCGATGAAGGAGAAGTCGGATTTGTCAATGGGAGCCACACTGCCGTCCTCAAAGCTGACGTGCCAGTTGGTACCTTTGATGTCCACAATATAGATATTGTAACGCTCCTTGTCGAAGAAGGAGTAGAGTCCCTGTGCCGAGCGCAGCGATACGTCGTGCTCTGATGAGTCGCCACCGCAGACGATGGCAATGTTCCTTTTCAAGTTTTCCATTTATATAATGTAATATGTTATGAGTCTATTTGATGTATCTCCTCCATTTCTCTATCAGCGCCGCGAAGTCCTCTGGCCATGCTGAGTCGAAATCCATCTGCTTGCCTGTCCGCGGATGCACGAAGCCGAGGGTCTTGGCGTGGAGGGCCTGCCGTGGGCAGAGGGTGAGGCAGTTGTGGATGAAAGCCTTGTAGGTCGAGCTGCGCTGTCCCCACAGTATCTCCGTGCCGCCATAGCGCTCGTCGCCGAAGAGCGGATGGCCGATCTCCTTCATGTGTGCGCGTATCTGATGGGTCCGTCCGGTCTCTAAGACACACTCCACGAGGGTGGTGTAGCCGAAGCGTTCCAAGACGCGCCAGTGGGTCACTGCCGGCTTGCCGATCCCCGAGTCGGGCGGAAAGACTTTCATGCGCAGCCGGTCCTTGGGGTCGCGGGCAATGTTTCCTTCTATACGTCCCGTGTCTTCCTGGAGGTTGCCCCACACGAGCGCATTATACGCCCGGTGTGTCGTCTTGTAAAAGAACTGCTTGCCGAGCGCGGTCTTGGCATCGGCGGTCTTTGCTACAACGAGCAGTCCGCTCGTGTCTTTGTCGATACGATGGACGAGTCCTACGGCGGGGTCGTTGGCATCGAAGATCTTGAGGTCGCGCAGATGCCATGCCACGGCGTTGATGAGCGTGCCGTTGAAGTTGCCTGCTCCCGGATGCACGACCATGCCTGCCGGCTTGTTGACCACCAGTACGTCGTCGTCCTCATAGACGATGTCGAGCGGGATGTCTTCCGGCAGGATCGTCGAGTCGTGCTTGGGACGGTCGAGCATGAGCGTGATGAGGTCGTTGGGCCGCACCTTATAGTTGCTTTTCACGGGTTTCCCGTTGACCTGAATGCATCCGGCTTCAGCCGCTGTCTGGATGCGGTTGCGCGAGGAGTGCTGCATGTGCTCGGCCAGAAACTTGTCGATACGCACGGGCTGCTGCCCGGCATCTACCGTCATGCGCCAGTGTTCATATTGTCCCGGCCCCGACTCGGTGCTCTCCTGCATCTCTTCGAGGTCGTCGTCCAAGATATTATCTTCTAAGATGTTATTTGATAATGTGTCGTCAGTCATTGTCTCCGTGTTGTTATTCCACCGGTGTGAACGGATCCTGTTCGGGCTCATCCTTTTGCCTGGAGTTGTCCTCCTCATCGGGCACAGGCACCTCCTGGAACTCATCGACATCTTCACTGTTGTCGTCGGTCGAGCCTGTGGCCGGGTCGACATAGTCGACATCGTCGTTGGAATCGCGCATACCGTTGCCGGCCTGGATAGTGAGCTTGGCGTCTACCGGTATCTTATCGCCATAAGTCACGTGCCTGCCGTTGACGAGTATGCCATAGACCCAGTCTTTCTCACCGGGAACGAACTGTGGTGGGTTCAGTTTGAAGCCCATAGCCGTCAGTTTGGCCATTGCCTCACGCAGCGAGCAGTTGTCGATGACATCAGGCAGCGTGATGGTAGGTGTCTGTGTGGCGTTGATGGTGACGAAGACGGTGCGTCCGGGCTTGACACGCTCTCCCGGTGCCGGGTATTGCTCAAGAATACAGCCCGGTGGCAGGGTCTTGATATATCCGGTATCGCTCACGACCATGTCAAGACCAAGCTCCGAGAGGATATGGTCGGCATTGTCGAACGTCTTGTGCGAGAGATTCGGAATAGTGACAGCTTCGCCATGGTGGGTGTATATGTCAACGGCAAACTTGAAGCCTACGGCAAGCCCCACGATGACCAATGCCATCGCCAGGAGATTGCTCCAGAGTATCTTGCTTTTGAATTTGCCTATAAATTCTTTAATCGACATCGGTTGCTATTTTCCGCAAAGGTAATGTAAAAAGAGAGGAAAGCAAAAGAAATTGCTGACTTTTTAACGCAAAAGGCAGACAAAGGAATGATCCTTGTCTGCCTTTTGTCGTGTGCTGACGAAATGAGAAGCTTACTTACCGTGGTTCTCGTCAGAGACTGTGAGCTTCTTGCGGCCATGGGCACGACGGGAAGCCAAAACGCGACGGCCGTTCTTCGTGGCCATACGCTCACGGAAGCCATGCTTGTTCACACGGCGGCGGTTGTGAGGCTGAAATGTTCTCTTCATCTTTTATTCGTATTTATTTTATTATTAATTTCCGTTGTCGCAGGGTACTTTTAACCCTTTCGGGCTGCAAAATTACGCATAAAAATCGAAATGACAAAGAATTATATGGTTTTTCAGTGTTTTTTTCTGATTTCTTAGTAACTTTGCACCCGCTTACAACGCATAATAAACAGTAACTTACAATAAAATGATTAATTCACAGGAAATC
>ONBC01000020.1 GCA_900315955.1 uncultured Prevotella sp. | reverse complement strand
CATGTCGCCAATCGTTATTGGACTCGTGTCAAGGAAGGTAACTCCAAAGTTCACATAGGCCATGCCCAGGAAATGGGTGTTGAATCCAAAGTCAAAGTGGACGCCATGCTGAATCACAACCCGTTCGTTATACGTACCGAGTATCTGCTTGAGCAGACCTTGTCTGCGCTTTATATCCGCCGGACTGGTCTGATTATATTCTAATACCAGTTCGTGGGTTTTGTTCTGCCTGTCATGTGGAATGTTCATCGCATGGCCTATGAATCCGTCCTTGCTCCTAACAAGCTCCATTATTTCATCCTGTGTCATGATGTTTACTCTAAAATTGCATGTCCAATATTAATGCATTTGAATATCAAGAGCAGTATCATCCCATCTTACGTCATATTTAGCCTGCGACTTATAGTAAACGTTCACCGGCAGATGAGGTGTTATCTCTGTATTACTCTCAATATAGTTTTCTTCACCAAAAATCACCTTTTCTATTTCTTTACAATGAAGTATGCTTCTATCGTTGGCATCAATAATCTTTCCAAGCTTGTTCTTGACATTATACCCATCAATTTGTCCTTCAGGAACAACAAAGAAAAGATAGTCTCTTGCGCGGCTCATTGCCACATTAATAATGTTGGTATTGTTAACATGTGTGCCAGCAGTGTTATAAGCAGGAGGATTAAGCACTACAAACATTATGTCACACTCATCTCCCTGGAAGCTATGGACTGTACCGCATGAAACTTTGCAATTTTTATTATCAATTGGGCGGCTTTCTATCATTTGATTGATAGCTTCTGCTTCTGCTTTATATGGGCATACAATTCCTATCGTATAATCTTCATACGAATGGTGTTTCGCTATCTGCTCAGCGGTATATGCAACCATATTATATGTAAATATTGCAGAATAAAGATGAAGAGCGGAGCCACCAACAGCCCCAAGACCATACAAAGCACTAAAATCACGGACTTCAAATCCTAAGAAATTTATTGTATTAATCTGAATGCCGTCTAATTTTAGGGCTTTCTGGCTTGCCGAAGATCTATAGCTTCTAACTCGACCATTATAAGCAAACCGACTGACGACATCGCCTATAATGGGCACCGACCTATATTGCAAAGTCAATGCTTCAAGTGGATATTTGCCAGCATCTTCTTTAGCGTGTGCCAACTCGTTGATACCAAGCATTTGATAAATATTCTCTACATAGACATCATTCTGTTTTACCGGTTTTATTTGCATAGGATCACCAGATATGATGAACTTGGCTGTCTTGCTTTTATAGAGGATATAAGTTAAAGTCACAATATCCAACATTGATGCTTCATCTATGATGATATAATCCCATGGATAGTCGCACAGACATGAGTCATCAGGCTTTACTGTATCATATGGATAACGCGCAGCTGTGGTGACCACAACATTTTTATCAAAAAAGTTCATATCCATGGTATCGCGAGTAGACACTATACCTTGCTCCTGAAGATTCACATCCTCTGTAGCCCCAAACCGCGACAAGCAGTCATAGCAATTCTCATGCTCCATCAGCTTTTCTGCCATCACATCTGCAGCTTTGTTTGTAGGAGTGAGGATGAGGATATTGGTATGAACATCGGCATCAGTAAGGATTTTACTGACGTATTCAGCTACTCGGGTAGTTTTACCAGTACCTGGAGGACCGTAAATGAAGCTGATGTTATCTGGAAGATTTTCTTTCATATCATAATCATCAGCAAGGTCCAACTGCAAGAATCTATTCTGTAATGCATCTATGATATTATTGCTATTAGTAGCGTCAAGTCTGAACTTAGTTGCTGACTCACATACTTCTATTGCATTACTGTCAAGTGAAAGCATTATATCAAGGCTTTCATCATCTACGTGGTATACCGAAACCCCTTTCAGTGTTTTGCCATTGCCATCTTTACTTGCTACAATCTGAAGTCTGTCAGCATCTAAGATCCATGCTGGTATAACTTTTGATGGTTTAGACAATTTGATGGTATTCTCTTCATCTGAAATCTCCATTTTGAAGAAATCAATCTGAATGATATTGACTCCCATGTTTGTTTTGTCAGCATACATCATCTCCATCAAGTACTTAAACCAGAGAAATGTATATTTGGGAGTACGCATCAGCAATTCACTGATTTTCAATTGATCGTCAGCTTTCGCAGCAACATCACGCGCCTCTGTCCTTTTTCGCTTCAATGTTGTCTGGGTATTCTGTTCAGGCAATGGATTATAACCGTCAGAAGAGTCTTTCTCGAAAAAATTTCCACCTACAGTGACACCTTCTTCAAGATTCTTCGTAGGAGTCTCTTCTGAATCATTATGGGAGGATGACCGAGGAGCCTTAACTTCACGTGATTTTCTCTGTGCCCACTCTTTTTCAAGACGATCTTTTATGTCCTCTCTTCTGCTTTCATCATCTTCGTCATCATCATTGAAATCATAACTGTCAGTAGATCCCTTGGAGTGATATCCTTCATGATGCTTACCTTTATCAGAACGTTCTTTACGTCGGCGGGGTTGGTTTACCTCTTCTTCATTATTGGATGTAGCTATGCTGTTGTCATCATTATCTCCTCTTTCAGTAGTGTCTTCTTGTTGTGACTTTTCTTCTTTATCTGTTTCGGTGTCGCTTGTGTCGTAATCTTCATCATGCTCATCAAACACAACTGGGGTAGAGTCATCTGTTTCTGTCCACTCTTCTGCCTGCTCATCACTTTCTACGAGCAAACCTTTCTTGGTGTCTTCATCAAGATATTTCAGAAAATCCTCAGAAAAGTCAACATTATTTTTTCTAAGAAACTTATTAAAATCATCAAGGAATAACTTCTTAAGGTAGCTTTCCTCAAGTCCTTTTATTTCAAACACTCGTATACACCACTTCAGTACATCAAGAAACATAGGACCATTCCATGCCCCAACATACCATAATTTGTCATTATCATCAATAAACGAAGTAAGATCCGTTGTGATATCTTCATTGTAATAGTAATCTATTCTTTCACAACTACTAATATCACATCTTTGCAATTTATCGAGTTGAGAAGCATACGTATCTTCCCAATCATTCTTGCCTGATTTATATGCAAGATAAAGCAAGCGCTTCCCGATCTCTTTTCTTGCAGTTTCGTCATTGTGGCATTGACCAGACTTACGTTTATGCAGATCTCTGTTTGATATGATCTTGATATCAAGGATCTTGCATAGACGGTCGAAATCCTGTTTATATTCAGGCATATAAGACTGATTACATACGTAGGCATTGCTGCTAAAGTTGCCAGATAATGTTTCATTACCCCATTCCAGAGCAACAAGGGAATCCAGTGGCACCCATTTTTTTGCACCACTGAACCACTTGGCATTTTGCCTATATGTCAAAATATCTGAACGATGTCGGTATATTGTCTCGTCTTTTGTATCTGTAATCCACTTTAATACTATTCTACGATAATCATGGGTATTCAGTAACAAATACTGAAGGCAATCTGTAAAACTCAGTCGGGCCCGAAGACCTATCTTATTAATCCAATCGGGCAAAATTACATCTGGTAGTTTAGCTGCAGCATTAGGTAACGCCGATACTATCTTATACAACTGTTCATTGCGATAATCATAAAGATCATATGGCTTTTTGACGCCTTCTTTCGTGGGCATACATAAGATATTACCTAATTTAGCTTCCGTGCAAAAGCTTTCTATGGTATACTTATGGTTCACAGCATACTTACTCCAGAAATATCTCGCAAAACTATCTATCTTAAGAAATTTCAGACATGACTCTGTAAACCACTGTTTAATACCGATAGCAGTAAAAAACTGGCGTCTGGTATCCTCAGGTATAACCTGCTGATAATCATTACTCAGATAATTAAACTCATCTACACCATGGCCCTCGAAGTCACAATCTGGAGAATATTCACTTCCAAGATATATCTTATAGGCAGGTCCAAGCGTGCCATTGCTCTGATAAAGATAGATATCTTTACCTCGTAATATATTCATGATACCATCAGGATCTTCTTTGAACATTTGAGCAATCTGGCCAATTATGCTAAAGTGTTCAGCAGACCGATAGTCATTTTGATGGGCAATAAAATATTCTAACTTTTTCTTTTTAAGGGCTGTCTGATTGAGTGTAGCTGCATAACCATCCATGATGCTTGTCAGCAGCCTCTTAATACGTGATTTTCCTTCGACAGAGACACCGGCTTCTGAAATATAGTTTTCGGAAATCAAGTTAGGCAGTTTTACCTCGGGCAGTGGATTATCATTTACATCAAGAAAGCTGCCACTAAGCAATGCTTGCGACGGGTATCGATAGTGACCATCGTCACAAAGCAAACGTAGACGGCTTAAGTCCTCTCTGATAGCTGACTTAGGGTTATTGAGCTCTTTTCTAATATCACTTTCTTGTTGAGCCAAGAGGCTGACAATATTTACATCTTCGTAATTCTGAAGATTAGGCAAAATGGAGTAAAAGACTATATCATGCATATCGGTTGCCACACTGATAGCCTTAAACAGTCTGATCCATTTAGCTTTATCTTCTTCCTTCTCGATATACCGTGATGACACAAAACAAGGAGCCTTCTCATACTGAGCTACAAACTGTTCAATATCATCAATGTCGGAATAGCTGTCGGAGATAAATAATTTCTCACCTAACAACTGTCCCTTGTCATTGCCGCCAAGCGAATGATAGAGCAATGGAATTTCTGATAGCGAATGCAATTCCTCTAATGAAAAATTGGAATTCACCACCCAACGCCAGAATCTTAGATTTCGGTCACTTTCGGACAAATACTCAGCTATTCTGTCTGCATTTCGCTTTATATAATCCGCCAGCTGGTCTTTCGACATTTCAACATTTCCTAACTGGTCGATAAAATACTTTCGTTCATTATCATCACGAATATAATCCGGATGGATAGCATCAAGAATATCAGCAGGGAAGACATCAAGGCTAATCACTTCCTGCAGCAA
Organism: uncultured Prevotella sp.; assembly: GCA_900315955.1. Taxonomy (GTDB): domain Bacteria; phylum Bacteroidota; class Bacteroidia; order Bacteroidales; family Bacteroidaceae; genus Prevotella. The sequence goes on along the minus strand of ONBC01000020.1, from coordinate 29,421 downwards.
CGCTGAAGGCAGATAGTGGTTATTACTATTTTCCGCCAACACTCCTTCCGGATTTTCTGGAGAAGATATGAATATAGGCAACTGCTGCAACTTTTCAAAATCATTTTCAGTCAGTTGATTCTTTATTGAATACAAAAATCTATGAAATGACAAATTAGATGCCTTCTCACTTATAGCTTCACCGAAGTGAAGCGGGGCAGATATGACATTACTACGCAGATACGATATCACATCAAAGGAATAGAGCCCAAGTGACCTATAAAAGTCACGGCGTTCTTTACCATCAAAGAGATCATCATAGCAATGACTGCATATGCGAATAGATGATTGTTCAAACCAAGTTTGATTCTGTAATTCATCGAGCTCTGGCGTATGATAATACTTCATGCCGTCTAAGTCATTGCAGGAGGCCATTGACTCAAGACCTTCCCACTTTATAGGTATATCCTTGAAGCCTTCAGGAATATGAATGTCTCCCCTGAAAATTTCCTTCTTATATTCAAACAGAAAATTCAGGAAGCTTTTACTTGTATCCTCTGATTTAATATTGTGACAAATATTCAGCAGATTCTGGTTCGACTTTATAATGTTGCCAAGTTGTCCAAAGCTAAACACAAATACAACATTCTTGGCTCCAAGAGACTGATGGAAGTCAGACACCTCTGTGTCAGTCAATCCCTCATTGTAGACGTTGGAAAGTGACAAACACATATCAGCAGGGAGCCAAGGTTCCTTGCGTACATTCTCCAACTCTTCATTGTAATTATAAACCTGAGTGGATATTGGCACTAAAAGATTGTCCTTACCATTCGATGCTATCAGACATAAATTCTTCCTCATATAAGGAGTTAACTTGTATCTGTTACCATCAAATGTTTGCGCCACATATCGATAGAAATTGACGTTATTGACCTTGTTCTTTATTTTTTCCGATATGGTGGCAACATGGTCGTCCTTAGATATATAATCATCAAAGATTCTTTCAGTAGTGAGCATATGAATTCCATTCTCATCAAGAAATCTTCTAACCCTGTCTTTATTATGTAGAAAATAGTCAGGATGGACAAAATGAATCCAACTTCTTTCTATCCACGACTGCGACTTAAAATTCCGTCCTAATTCATTAGGAATGAATAAATTACTATATTCTTCTATGATTTCATTTTCGTCTGTGAATAGAGGATACTTTATTGAGCTTAGGCTGTTGGCACCATCACTCTTAGCCAAGAAGTGAATGAATTTCACATTATTCTTAAGTGATTTAAGCCTATCCCTTATCCCGTCGAACACTGTCAGCTGGGTCATTTGTTTCGCAAAGACAAAATTACTGAAATTCATAAACTTACCGTCCATGATTCCCCAGCTATCGAGCTTATTTAGCACATCTCTTACTGTTACATTCAATCGTGGTATATAGTCCGAAAGAAAACTTATATCATCAAGATACTTGTCAACATCAAGATAAAGTTTTCCTGCAGCTTCCAGTTTTCCGTCTTCCGTCAAGAAGATTTTCGAGTTTATCAGCCTGTCCATATATCTGGTCGATATAAGATAGCTGTTGAACTTGATATTGTTATCTACTTTCAGCAACCAGTTTTCAAAACCTGAGTTTGAAGGGAGACTCTTTAGGTCATCCGCAGTATATACAGAACATTCATTGTTGAAAGTCTCTTCCAGCAAGTCTAAAAGATACTGATTGTCCCTGATGGCAGGATGAGCTAAATACTTATTTGCACGGGTGAAGGAGTAGAATTCTTCATCTGAGAATATTCTATTCTTTCCAGAGACTATGCCAATTTCATCTACTATGATGTCAGACAGCATACAAAGTTTGTACTCGCCATTGACAAACACAGGAATGCATGGGACCTGGTGCATGCGTTCAATGAAACCGTCCATAAAATTAGCAGCGTACGGATTTCTGCTACTGAAATCTGGAAGAAGACTGAATACAGAGTTCATATCCCATTCTCCTTCATTCTTAAGCAAACCTGTCCACCAGTCCACAAACTTGCGGCCACACTCTTCCATCACCCGGTTGTTCCATTCCACGTCGTGCAAACCGCTACGAGAACCGTTAGGAATGAAATCTGCATTGATTAAGAAACTAAAGCCAAGATCCAGTTCTGTAGGGAGATAGTTGTACACTCTGGCATTCTTAAGTGGTATGATCTCTTTGCCATGCCGTGAAACAGCAAATGATATTCCAATGGTATCAATTTCCTTAAACTTATCAGGTATCTTGCTGCCTCCACGTTCTATGCTCTTGCTGACCCACTCACGCAAATCATTTGGAACTGGATAATGAAACTGGTCTACAATCCATTTCTCTTTATCTTTCTTGACGTCAAATTTCCTGGTGCCATCTATGAATACTTCGGCTTCTGCCACATGAGGAATGAAGAGTAGTATTTGTTCATCGCTAAAGACTTTTGTAAGCTGCTTAATATTTTGCCTTGCATCCTCTTTATGGTGCAGGGCAAACTGGACACGGTAGTCAGATGGAATGTTCTTAAGTGCTTCTTTCAATTCATCGTCTGCTTCTGTCATGTCTGATGGAATAGGCATTAGCGACCATGCACATTCACCACCACATTCCTCCTCCGCATACTTCTTATCGAATCGGAGGTTCCAGTCACCAGATTTCAGATATACTACATCGTTGTTGACAAAAACAGTTTTAAATCCAATTCCTTTGTATCCTATAGTATTTTTATTACCCTTCTTCTCGCCCTGATTGATAGAACAGATACCAACAATATTGCGAAGATTGAACGCAGCACCCGTATGAAGGAATAGCAGATAATGCAGTGTCAGTATAAACTTCACGCGCACATTATCCTCCTCACCCTCATATGGATAGTCATTGGCATTCTGTAGAAGCTCATAGATATAGGTATGCTCTGCACCCGTAACTTCACTGAATATTGTATTCTGGAAATTTATAGAGTCGGACAGGTCTTTACCCGTCTTGTTGGCATACACATTAAAGAGGCGGTTGAGGAATGCAGGTCTGTCAATGGCTTTCGGTCTTCCAACAATCTTGAGTTTTCCCTTGCTCTCATCAAGCACATCCCATTTGAAAGAGTAAAAGGTGTTCTCATCAAGCGTTGAGTCCGCAAAGGGTATTTCTAGCGTACTCCCATCAAGACCTTGTGCCGTTATGGGCTCACCGTCAATGCCTCGAATATCTTCAAAGCACTTTCTACCATCTTTTTCAGTGTAGCATCCTATCAGATATTCCGATCCAGTTCTTCTACGTATGTTTTCTTTAAGAGTAGCCATTAAACTTTATTTAAAGAATATTTCTATTTCACTACCACATCAAACTTGATGTCTTGTACTCTTTCTAACGTAAGGACATCATCCGTTGTTGTGTTTCCTACCTCATAATATTTATAAGGCACGCCAGGCTTATGCTCCGGTTTGAAGTTCCAACCGTTCATAAAGCCACCATCGGGATAGATGTTCAACGTCTTGTCACTACATTTGATGGTGAGGACACGCCAGTGAGGTAGCGTGCCACGATCAAGAGACTCCACAGGTATGAGTTGGCCAGTGTATTTGCCGCCAGCAGCACTGTTGGTATCCTTCATCCATTTTCCTGCTATCTTTGTCAACCACTCGTCTCGATCATGAGCTGTTGGCAGGTTCGTGTTGAACTTATCCTTATAGCCGTGGTCAATATATTTCTCTAATAAGAAATGCAACGTGAAGTCATTGCCAACAGACTTGACAAACCAGCCTATGGTCTGGAGGGTGAATACCATTCCGAGAATACTCTTCAGATGCTCGTCCTGATAGCTAATCTCCAATTTCTTACCCGCCTGTTTACATTCGGTTATGAAGTCTTCAATTATGCCTCCGGATAGTTTGCTCAATATACCGCCGAGCTCGTCAGTATGGATATTCAGATAGTCGTTGCCTGACATGATGATGAGTTTAGTTGCAGGCTTCTGCTCTTCCACTAACACCTCAGCGTCGAGTGCTGGATTCTTGGCCTTGACATAGTACAGCGTTCCGCCGCCCCAGTTATCATCGAGTGTAGTATGCAAGGGGTTATTAGAGAAGTACAGGTAGCCCTCTATGTATGCAATGGGATAGATGCCGTTCTTAGTGAACGGATTGTCCATAACAAGGAATTCCTGATTCTTCGTCCACGCTTTTGCATTCCTGACCATTGCGTAAATGGGTTCTGTCATCTCATATCCCTTGTTCCTGCATACGCAGAACGATGTCTGCATACCTCTTGGATAGAAATAGCTGAGCAGTTGTGGACGCCATCCATGTTCCTGGTCATCATAGTTCCATTTGTTGAAGTTGTCGTCGACAAACAATACGGCATCGTGCAGCGATGTGGCGAATGTACGTTCCAGTTTGACAAGCGAAGTCTCTGTGGCGTTCGGGAAGACGTCTGCAATATTCTTCGGCAGAACTTTCTGTGCCGACAATTCCTCGTCAAGCCAAGCCTTAGCTGCGTCAATGTCTATATAGTTGATATACCTCATGGTTGACTTGTCTATCAACGTCTCTTTTGACTTGGAGGCTTGGGCAGACTCTATCATTGTCCTTGCACGACGGATGACGATTTTCAGCAGGTCCATACCTGCCAGTTGATTGGAATAGCCCGATCCGCCGGGGTTAGTGTCGAAAATACAGATATGCCCGTTAGGCGTTACCGTGAAGTCGAGGTCATCCCTTAGCACGCTCAGTTCCTCAGACAGTGCTTGGGTAAACACCAGTCCCAGTGTGGTGAGCAGTCCTACATTGTCCTTTCGGCTCTTCAACCAGTCCTTGTCAATATGCCGGATTCTTATCTCGGTGTAGTCAGTGGGTATCGTATCGCCAAGGACCACATTCCTCTTAATATATTCAGGACTGTTGCACCCCATACAGTGTACGGCTTTTCCATTTTTCTTCATGAGTGAAAAATGGAAGTTAGGCTTCTCTGGATCTTTCGACTGCACCGGGTTCATTTCGTCGGGCAATTTGTCGGGGTCGCTTGCCGATGCTGCCGCCCAAGACTCCAGTACCGTGCGTCCGCATTTTGTACAATGGCAATATCCAAAGCCTGTTCCTTCATTATAGTACAATATCTGTCCATTGCCACTTTCCCTGCTGCTTCGGGCATCAAACAGGTGTGGCTCAGTACGGTCTGGACACCATTCGTCAGTACCGATGAGCTGTGCGCTTACCTTGGTATAGGTTGTCTTGTCAAGAATTCGACTTGGCGACTCGTTCATGTCCGGGATGAATTCTGTGGGCTGCAGCATATCCAGATCCGTCGTCTCACTGACGGACCACGGCAAAAGGTTGTCAATCTCATTCTTTGCGTCGATGACCACCTGCTCTTTGTTGCGGTATAGTTTCTTGAACGTTACCGTGGGTTTGAAAAAGTCGGTATACCTGATGCCGCGTACAATCCTGACAATACCGTCACGTGCAATGGGATTACCGGGCGCATACTGCGACAGTGCCGTGCGCAGGGGATATGACGGATTGGAAGGTGTCACGGCTGTATATGAAGTCTGTGTAGCAGAGTTAATGTCAAACTCCACGACATTCACTGGCATATTGGCATTAGGTATAAACCGGTGTGTGGCCCAGAACGACAGCAGACGTGCTGCCAATGGCTCAATGAATTTCAACATGAAGAAAGCCCGCTGCTTAGCGCTCTTGGCTGCATTGTAGGCTTCCTTTAGGTCACGCACACGCATTTCCAAATCGCAGTAGCATTTCTCATTCAGTTTGCGTGCATTGTTCACGACGACCTTTTCCTTTCCTGCGAAGATAGTACCGTCAAGCAGTTTTGTCAGTTTCTTCCTTAAAGACGCTGACAACGGTTTACTGCATAATTCGTTGAATGTCTCAAACGGCGTACCGGTCGGATCACCGAGGCCGTCACCTGGTCCGACAGGAGCGTTGCCCACTTTCTTCTTAATGGTTACGTGCTTGGTTGCCCCGTCTGTATCGAGGAAATAGTTGGTATAATAGTTGATAACCTGTTGTGTGATGCTGCCGCCATTCTCTCCCATGCCAAACACGCCAAACTCCCTGACGAGGAAGGAGTCCACATGCCGCTGTATCACCTGTCCGCTGTTTAAGTCCACCATCGGGCTTGCCACCTTCTTCATGATGAGTGTCCCTAACGGATCCCGTAGTGTCCTGATGCCGAGCACGTCAGAGCCGCACAGTGTCACACAGGCACTGCGCACCTGACCGCGTCGTCCACTTCGTCCGGCTCTCTGCTTGTAGTTCGCTGGACGTGGTGGTACGCTGTCGAGCATAACCAGCTCAAGGTCGCCAAGGTCAACACCCATCTCCATGGTCGTGGAGCAAGCGAGGATATTCAGGCAATGGTCTTTGAAGTCAGCCTGCACCTTCCTCGAAATCATCTTGTCCACCTGCGCCGTATGTTCGGCCTGCAGGAAGAGTTTGGGATAACGATATATCTCGTCCAAACGCATGGAGAATACGCCATATTGGCTCCACAAGCTGTGGTCAAACAACAGTTTTCTGTTTGCCGAAGCCCACCCATGCAGTTTTTCTAATGATGGAAATTCGTCCGCACTCCCTTTATAATATGGATAGCTTTGCCATTTTTCATGAAGTTCCTCATCTACCACGACTGGCTCGCCACCTATCATATACGGTGAGAAGCCTTTGAACAAGGTCTCTACGGGACGTAGACGTGCAACGTGCTGGCTGTCCTTGCTAACATTGGTATCACAAAGCCAAACGTCATCATACAGTTTGAAACTCAAGTCTACAAGGTTCAGACGGTAGGGAATGTAATGTACGTCATCTATCACCTCGTCTCTATCTTTTATCTGTACTCCCTCTTCCTCGTCATAATGTGTGCTGTGGACAAGCAACTTGTACTTGCTTGTCAGACATTTCCACATAGCATCAATAACGCTTTGTATCAATGTCTTATAGCCGCGTATGGCATCCTGTGTCTGTATATGTCGGTCGCATGCGATGAGCGACGCTATCATGCGGACGATGCGTGACTGATTGCTGCCCTTGTCCATTACTTGTGGCTTCCTCACCGGGCGGCGACGCTCCTTCTCTGTGGCGAAGCGCACTGTGCGGAAGATATCTGTCTTCTCGTCATCGGGCAGATGGAGGAAGACTGATTCGTTGGAACGGACGGTGAAATCGAGAAACACTTGCATGAGGTCGTGCCAATCTTTCTTGCTGATCTGTGAAGACTCGCTGACTTGCCCATTGAACGCCTTCACGGCATCGGGCAGGTCATCGGTATAGGCTGACTCCAGTTTCTCATAGTAGGACGTAAACAGTCCCATCGTCTCGGGTGCGGCTGCCGACAGAGGACGCTTGGAGAGATACTCCACCAAAAGCGACTGCGTGTATTTCTTCTTTAGGTCGGACGTAAGGTTGCCGTTTTCGTCAAGTTCCTTGCTCAGCTCCGACCGCTCGGCAAACTGAAGGCAGAACTTGTCGAAATATTTGTCAGCGTTGAGCAGGGCGGCTATATCGTTCCATGACAGTACAGACTTTAAGGTCAAATGCTCCAACTCCTCATCGACGATTCTTCCGTCCGTAGATTGCAAGGCCTGTATGGCTGTCAAGGCACTCATTTTCCTTTGCAGGTCAACTGACGGGTCATCTATCACCTTCTTCATCATTGCCATCGCCTCTTCCTTTGAAGGATGGCTGTTGGCAGACCTGCGGCACAGTTCATGGAAGATGACACTGTACACCCACAGCCGTTCTTCTTCCAGGTTCTGTTTGATGGTGGCTCGGGCGGCATTTTGTCTGCTGTCGACGAAACTGATGTATTGTTGCCCGTCGTGCATGGCCAGTTTCCGCTCGTCCTTGGGCTTCTGCTTTGTCATCAGGTCAAGGGTTGACGGCGCAATGAGTCGAGAGATGAAATCGGCCGGCACACGAAACTTCTGTAGTTTCTTCCTGTCCTCCTCGCTGTTGAGGACACCATCGGGATTCGCCTCCTCTGATTTGGGTGTCTTGGTCAGCTTCGTTCCACAGTGTGGACAGCAACAGTTATGGTTGCCTACCACATGCCATTTCGTGTCACGATATTCGGGACTCATTCCACCGGGTATCAGCTTGTTGCCTTGTATGTCATACGGCACGTTGCCATCGCCTATGGATGTCTCCTTGTCAGACAGCCCGAAGACGACGAAGTTCTTCTTTGTCTCTTCGGTTACTTCCAGGTCAAACATGTCATTGTCGTCCATAGTAATGGGCTGAAATCGGTCGCCGGTGCCGTTGGTCTCAGCCACGGCAATATATTCTCCGCAATGTTTGCATCGGCTCATCTCCAGCAGTGGCGTTCTCCCATTCTCCCCGCTGTCCGTGCGGTTCTCTGTATAAATTTTGAAAGCTCCGTTGGCATACTGTGATACATCAACGAACAGGCCTTGGTTGGGCACATGGTAGAAGTAATGCACCTTTACGCGCAGGTCGGTTAGGTTCTTGTCTTCTGCTTTCTGGCACATTCGGTCCAGATGCTCCAGATTTTCCTCTATGGTTTCTTGTCCGTCAAAGAGCTTGTCCAGTGGAATATAACCGTCTGTGTTGGCGTTGATGAGGCGTTTCCAGTATTTCTCGTCCTCATCGTGCGGAATCTTTTCAATGCCCTTGCGTTTGCCGTCAACGACCCTTACCTGACGCTCTTCCAATCCTGTTATTCCAGCTATGAACTGCCTCAGTTCTTCATCGGGATTGCCGCCGTCATTACCACCAATGGTGGCCGATGAGGTGGCGAAGCGCACGGTATCCGTCGTGACATCGTATGCCATGAGCACACGCCTGAGCAGCATGGCAATCTCGGTGGCACCGGCTCCTGTGTAAGTGTGGGTCTCGTCGATGGCTATCCATCTTAGCGAATGCTTGTCTGGCTGAATCAGCGTTTGGTCTTTGTCCCTAAGCAGGATATACTCCAGCATCGTGGGATTGGTCAGCAGGATGTTGGCCGGATGCTTGCGTAGCTCCTCTCGGGTTCCAACGGCATGCTGATATTTGCATTTGATGATGTTACCTTGTCCGTCACGCTCTATGCCCTTGATTTCATCTATCTTTCGCAACACCTTTTGATAGTCATGGGCATTCGCTGGCAGCACCTTTTCCGGCAGGTCGCCATTATAGACAGCGTATGTCAGGTTCGTGCCCTCCAATATCTTTTCCAATCGTGCCTTCTGGTCTTCCATGAGCGCATTGAGTGGATAGAGGAAGATAGCCTGTACTTGCCCGTCAACAGGATGGTCGAGCAGGTCGCGGACTAGGGGCAGCATGAAGCACTCCGTCTTGCCGGAACCGGTTCCCGTCTTCACCACTATCGACATCGGCTTGCCATCGCCGCTCTTCTCTCTCAATAGCGTGTGCCAGCACTGGTATTGGTGTTCGTAGGGCGGATAGTATTTACCCTCGGGCATGGTCTTGCGCCAAAGGTTTCCCACAAGGGTCTCAGCCTCAGCGGGCGTAACAGTGTTCACTTCCTCATAGTTGTTCATGCACTGAACGAGCGGCTGGGCGTTCTCCGGGGTGAAGATGTTGGCGATAATGCCGGAAAGTTCCTTTGTCGTTGCATCCTGACTTGCGTCCTTTGCCTCGCTGCACCACATCGATGTCAGTGTGTTCACCACTGCCTTGCGGTTGTCCTTATATAGTTTTGCGAATCTGAATATCTGTTTTGCCATAACTGTCAATTATATTGTCTTCGACAACTCTGAGTATTTATACCTGCAACTGTCATACTGCTCAAGAAAAGCATCCATACTGCCATTGCGCCCTAATGCCTCCGGGTCGCCGAGAATGAGCTTAGCAGCCGTTTGCCCCAACTTGTCTGTTGACGTATTCTTTGTGAATGTCCAATATCTCTCAAGGAAGTCATCGAGTGAGTTGCGTTCGTCCACGCCCGTACATTTGGGCGTGCTGCGGAAGAGCGCTATGATGCCTGCCTTTATCGTCTCTTGCGTCTCTTCGTCCTTGTCCTCTATGGCGGAGAGATATTTGTTCCTGTCAAGGAGCATCCAGTCGAAATGAAACTCACGGGCCATCCGGTAGAGTTCCATCGTCGTATCATCGTCGAGCCCCCCCACTTCGATCAAGGGAATGAGCAAATCCTCAACCATGCTCCATCTTCCTGCCATCAGTCTCAAAGCCTCGAAGATAAAGAAATAAGTGTGGTGCGCTTTTGCAACACGGAATGCCTGGAAGGGAGTGGCACCTACCGATTCTTCTTCGTCATCGTCGCCCCATCCCTCGTCGTCATCGTCTTTATTCTCTTGTGGGATGACGTAGTCCCTTGGTGATGGATGGTCCTTCAGGCTTTGGAAGGTAATGCCAGGGTAGTCGCCAAAAGACTTCACGGGATATGGCTCATGCTCATAATCCCATGCATACAAGTCAGTAGCACTTGCTTCCTCTCCAGTGAACAGCGAGACAATCACGTTGCCCAGTGGCAGTGACTCAGAGAGTTCCGAGGCTTTCTTAGACTGATTCCAAAGATGATACGAAAGGTTAGTGCCTGCAAGCTTTTGAAACCTGTATATTCCTTTCTCCAGTTCCCCACAGTGATACATTTCCACTCCTTTCTCAGAGAAGTTGCGCACGTCAAACTGGCTGATGGTCAGCAACGGCAGCTTGATGCTGTCTCCGTTTGAATAGTAGTGTATCAATTGGCTGTTTTGATACAGTTCCGTCAGCTTCACAGGGCGGTAGATGTCAAGCAGCAGTTTCTCTCCTTTGTCACCGATGGTCAGCGTCTTCACGTCTGGCTCAGATTTCGTCAGGTCTTTCTGGAAGTTGTCTTTGATGTCGGCTATACCGGGCAATGCCGTGCGGATGGTCATCGTGGAAAAGTCGCGCCAGATGGGTTCTGCATGTTCTGGGGTCTTGACAAACGGCACATAGTAGACCTTGTATATCAGGCTCAGCCCCTTTATGGTTATGCGAAGCCACTGCTTGCCCTGTCGTGGCTCCTCATCGGCTGTCCAAGGCCGGTATCTGCCGCCAACCTTGAACTCCAGCTCGTAGCTTTCTACGGGCGTCCACTCAGTGGACTCGTTGTGGGGATAATATCTCACTTCAAGACCGTCTCGGCCAAACAGCACGGGCAAGTTCTCCTGTGCGTAGTCGTCCTCATCAATCTCTTCCTCGTCATCATCCTCACTGAGCTCCACATATTTATATAGGGCATAGATATTGTCGAGATACTTGATGGTATTGAGATAGCGTTTTGCCAGAACCTGATAGTGACCATTGCGGTTGAAGAATGAATGTTCACGTCCATAGTCATCCACGATGGTAACGGTATCATAAATCGGGCACCAGCTGACAGCTTCGCTTGTATTGTCTTTATAGGAGAAGGGCAGCTGCACAGCCGACTCACGCATCGCCTCGTCTTTCAGGCGGTAACCGTTGGAGAAGATGACCGCCGTCGCCACCTGTGGCCATCGTCGGCTCGTCCATACATTAACGGTCTGTGGATGGCTATAGACTTGTAAGAAGGGTTCACATTCGAAGTCCTGCACCTTTCGTGTCTCGTCATCGAAGTGCATAACGAAGCTGATGCGGGTAAAGCGCTCTAAAGGGATGTCGGTGAGAACGGCCTCACCTACCTCGGCAACGCTCTGGGGCATGGTGGCTATAAAGCTGCTGCCGGTGTTGGTATAGACCAGCAATGGGTTGTGGAAGTTGGCCTCGCGAATGGTCTTGCCGCCATCCTTGAAACGAACGGCAAAGCTCAGGCGGTCGATATTCTCGGGATGGGCAATGTCCCAAAAGTCACGTAGACGGTCGTAGCGAATATATTCTTTATATTTTCCGCCTATCTCCTCAGGGCGGAGTTTGATGACCAGGCTGCGCACCATCTTCTTATGGCGCGCCGAATAGACGATGCGCCATTCAAAGGCAAACTTATCGCGGCGCACGTTTCTGTCAGCATCCTTGATTCGGGAGATGAGCCGACGAAAGTGGGACGTACTGTCGACAAGGTCGGACGGCGCAAAGGGAGGGTCGTCGCTGAGGATGGCGGAGAAATAGTCATAGAGGCTGTGTTTGCGTGCGATGGACTCCCGGAAAGCAACGGCACGCTGGTAGTCGCGCACCTCACTAAGGTCAACATCCTCACCATGATAGATACGACACAGCTTACCGAGGAGAGGGTCTGTGTCGTCACGTCGTAACTCTGCCTGCACAGCAAGGCCGCCGAGCACCTGCAGCGACTCCTGCCAGCGCAACGACGTCTTGTCGGCTACCGACGAAGCATCATATACGAATGTTTGGATATTGACGCCGGAGGCTTTCCACAGTTGTTTTCGTTCCTCGTAGGAGAGTTGTAAAAGACTCACATCACCTTCAGCACCGGTATAACAACGCTTATACCACTCTGCCAGATAGATGATTGTCGTCAGGGCGTGGGCCGCATCGATGAACAGCCGGTGGCTGCCTCGGGCTGCCTTCAGACTTTGACGCACTGCATCCTCCAAAAGCGCAAACTCTTCCTGTGAGAGGCGAAGCATCCACACGTAGGGCTTGCCCTGTGCGATGAGCTTTCGCAGTTGTGCCACCTTTTCCGGGTGCCATTGCAGTAAAAGGTCGTTATCGGTCATTGTTTTAATTTGTATTTATAGCCACTTTATCGCCACCTTTTTTGTATCTCTTCCAGCATAAATATTATATAACATTATCTTTTATTTTTTTCTTTTATATTGTTGTAGAGGGCAAGACCTTTAACTGTCAGGAGATACTTCTGACGGGGATGTTTGGGGTTCTCAGGGTGTAGCATTTTTATAAATCCTTCTTCTAATGCTGGAACCAGATAGACCTTTCTAAAGCTAACTCGATCTTTCAGCCCAAGCGCAGTCATTATCTGATGCAAGGATAAGAATTCTTCCTTGATGCTTGATACTAATTTCAGAATATACTCGTTGTCGGTCAAGAAATTTTCATTTTTCTTACTTGATGGGTTACTTGATGGGTTACTTGATGGGTTACTTGTAGGGTCAGTCTGTTTCCACTCTTCAGGTGGATTGATCAGCATATATCTATTCTTCAGTTCATTATGCTCTCCCAACAACAGATTGCGAAAGAAACGCTCAATGAACGAGTAATTGTAGTCGATGTTCTTCTCATAATTGTGGTAGTTGGCACGTACCAGTGCATTACGGAAATACCAGGCATTCTTGGCAAAGATGTCGTTCTCTACCTTGAAACCTAATGACCGCAGATACTTTATGGTGAAGACAGCCGTTGTACGGGTGTTTCCCTCACCAAAGGGATGTATCTGCCAGATACCGGATACAAATTTTGCGATATGAGGTATCATCTCATCCAAACTCATATCCTTATAAGAAAATTCACGCTCCTGTTCCAGGTCATATTCAATGGCTCGGCGGATATCTGGTGCGCTGACATATAAAACCGTGTCTCCCCGCAGTACCCACTCCTTTTTCGTAATGTCATAGTCACGAATCTTGCCAGCGAACTTGAAGATGCCTTGAAAGATACGTTTGTGGATAGCCTGCAGACCAGCGACAGTAAAGGCAAAAGTAGGTTCAGAGAGCAGCTGTGCAATGTGTGTAGAGGCAAGGTCTGCTTCCTGTTTGTCATCATTATCACCGTCATGGTTTACCTTTGACTGGTAATAAGTGCGGACGAGTTCCTGTGCCTTCTCGATATTGATTTCGCCTTCAATATTCCGCTGAGCCACCTCCTTGAGATAGTCAGAAGTCTCCAAGCCATCCACTTTCTGCAATCCGATAGCTGTAGCCCAGTAGTAGGCTTTCTCACGCTTATGCGGTTCTTTTGCCCGCTCATAAGCATCAAAATCGATATATCGCTCTTTCTCTTTCATCTATTCATTAATCATGCTACAAAGATAATATAAAAATCTGAATTTTATATGTTATGTCGTCCTCTTTTGTTGGATTTGTCGGCTGGAAAAGCAATGTAGGAGGTCCGGCTTTCCAGCCGGACGCCAATTGCTCTTTTCTTTACTCTTTTCGTCGGCTGGAAAGCAGACGCTCCTACTTTCTTTGTCGTCTGGAAAGCCGACGCTCCTAAAAGTACCGCTTGCCGATATAGCGGGAACGGAGCTCCTCCAAGGAGATACAGTCACCGGGACGGGCGGCAAGGCGATGAATCATGGAATGGCAGTTGGAGCAGAGGGGCACAAGGTCGGTCTCGGGGTTCACCTCGTGCTCACCATCAGTCTGCGACAGCGGAAAGCGATGGTGAACCTCGATGAAGCCACGTCCCATCTCACCGTAAGCTTTCTCAAAGTCGAAGCCACAGCACTCGCACACCACATGACCCTTGTGCAACGTTCTGTAATAGGCAATGCATTGTTCACGTGCCTCACGGTTGCGCTCCCTGCCCGTACAATGCTCATCTTGCAGGATGGCTCCCTCGACAAGGCTCCTTGCCGTTGGCTGTTCGTCAGCAGATGGCTTAGCCGTCATGTCCTCCGCCTCTTCATCCTTCAGCTGACCGTATATCGGCGACTTCATAAACCGTCGGTAGAGCGTCAGCGTGGAGATATATCCGACATCGTTGACACTCGCGTCCTCGCTTTTCAGTATAGGGTCGAGGATGATGCGCTCAATATAGTCTTTCAGCACCGCCTTGTCACTGACATCATAGAGTGTGGTAAAGTTCTCGTCGATGTTTCGACGGATGAAGTCGGGCAACAAGTCCTCAGCCGTGTGCAGCAGTGTTTGCGCACGGTCAGCATCTGCCACATGCCGGGCAACGTAGGTTTCAAAGGCGGATTTAAGACTCATACTATTCATCTACTTGGATTTCTGTCTGCTGTTTATTGACATGAAATTCGACTTTATCATTGTCAATACCGAGTTCTGTTATTATGCTTTTCAGCAATTCCATTTTTTTGGAAGTAGAAGTATTGAGAGTAGCATAGATATTGTCGAAGAGCAGTGTGCTGGTACTTAGTTTGCTTCCCTCATTTTGCAGCATAACCTGGTCTTTGTTATTAGCGATTTGAACCAGTTCACGATGATAATCGGCATTCAGCATTTTCAAAATTTCAATGAAAACCTGTTTCCACGGAGTGTGAGCTTTTAAAGGTATTCTATTTCCGTCAACAGTTCCATCGATAAAATCTGAATAGGTGAAATCACTGTTTTCATCATCTAAACTCAGTTCCTCAAATTGTTTCTCTGTTGGAAAATAAGTCTGTTGAGGCATCGGCCATATAACGTTTGCTGCCTCATCTTGCAGAAGCCGTAGCCTCTCTTTCAGTTGTGTCTCACCCCATTCGGTCTGGGTCTTGATGTATTCATTGATGTGGAGTGGCGAATCTTTGAACCCCACACCTAAACCATTTTCATCTTTGAGTGACAACTTCTGCTGAAAGGTATTATTACTGTACAGACTATTATAGCCTGTTAGCGTAAGATTAGCGATGGTATGCTCCCAACGCTCCTGTATTTCCGTTGCTTTCTTTTCACCACCCAAGGCTTCCACCCAATCCTTGGTTAATGTCTGAGGCATAATATGCTCAACAGATAGGACTGCATTACCTTCTGTGTCCTTTTTCTGCATTTTATTTATGACAGATGTATCTCCTTCCACATTACTGCCAGCATTGAATCGGTAGAAAATGTAAATTTTGTTCTTTGGCCGCATCTTATAGATATTCTTCACTGCCAATGCTTCCTTAAACTCCGTGTCGTCCGGGAATCGGCTGGAATCGGACCTGCTCAAAAGAATATAGACCACTGCGTCATAGAAATCAATGCCCTGTTTTTCTACAATCTTCTTTGCACTGCTATACAATGTAGCGAAAATTTTATTAAGAGCATTCGTCGGTACTTCACATATAAGACGACGGAAGATAAAGTTCTCTATCAACTCTAATGTCTTAATGACTTCCTTCTCATTGAGAAGACCATTGTTGAAGTCATGCATCAAGTTGAACTCGAAGGGATGGGTTACTGTCATTTCAAGAAAAGCAAGTCTCTGGAATACCCGATCGATAGCAGGATGCATAGTCTTTGCCATCTCTATTTCATAGAGATAGCGGGAATATGTCTTCATATCAGCAAGAAGACTCTTTGTTTCCTTGCCATTGGCATACTCCTTAAACTTGTCATACACACTGTTCATAGACGGAATGTGCGTCATCTTGGCTGTAATGTAGTCTCTTACAAACAGAGTTACCGCATTCAGCGCGTTTTTACTGTCACCAGTATAGTTGGAATACTGCTCTATGTCTCTCCAATAATTCTTATAGTATTCTTTTTGCTCTTTGACTTTGAGATTCATCAAGATGAAATTTCTGATTTTATCTCCGTCTGACAGCGCAAGGCCTGTGGAGTTCAGTGATTCGAAGATGAGTTGAGGATTGTCTTCATCATCAAGGTCAATCTTTACCATCATCAACCTCTTCAAAGCATTGTCAAAATCACTCAGCGAATACTCTGAATGTTCTATCCAATCATGAAATAGATAGAAGTTGCGGGTGATGTTGGAGTCTTGAATGAAACGCTCGTCATTTCCTTCTATCAGGGCGACATACGCTTTTCGGTCCTTCTCCACATGTTCTATCCTCGGCAAGAGCGTACCGTCATCAACCGAACAAAAACAGTACTTGTTCCGTATGTTTTGAGCCAGATACTCATTAGCGTCTTTTTTATGCTCACTAATAAGCTTGGACATGGCAAGCCACATAAGAGAGACCGTAGTCAATCGTTGTTGACCATCAATGATGGACCATACATCATGGTGGTTGCCAAAGAGAACCACACTGCCAAAGAAATGCTCCTTGTCGTTGCCGATGATGCTGCATACGTCATGGAACAACTGGCGGCATTGTTTGTTGCTCCAGTTGTAATTTCTTTGGTAAACAGGTATGACATATCTCACCTCGTCTCCAGAGAACAGGCTTGCTAACTTTGTTTTATGTGCATCCATATATGATTTCTTAATGTCTAAGTAGAGTTTCTCTATTATTGGTTTCATTGCAATGAGCAGAGTGGTTGACCACGGCCTGGTCATCTCTTGACCACGTCCTGGTCATCACTTGACCACAGCTTGGTCATCCTATGACCGTAGCCTGGTCATCCCATGACCGCAGCCAGATCATCCAATGACTCTTAAAAGTCCACCACGTCGACGTAGTGGTCGAACTGCGTCACTTCGGTGTAGCCGTACCGTCGGAAGATGTTGAGGATGTCGCGTTGCTGCTCGGGTGTGAGGAGGCGTCGGCCCAGCTTGTAACGGGAGTAGGTGCCGTTGCCGCCGAGATAGTTCTTCACGTCAGCGCGGAGCGAGGCGATGTCGGTCGCACGCACGGGAGCGAAGAGGCGGCTGAAGCCCCAGGCAGCGTGGATGACGCGCAGCTCCTTGAACATCGGGCAGCCGTCGCCCTGGCGAGCCGTGGGGAAGACGGCGGTACCAAACTGGGTGCCAGCGGGCACCGCCTCGCCCGCTCGATGCCGCACGCAACGGGCGGACAGCGGACAGGTGAGGAAGCAAAAGACGTAGCCTTTGGGCACGTCTTCGAAACGGAATTGTATGTTGTTGTCTGCCATTATTCTTTCTTTAGTTTATTCCATGGGTTTGATCATCGACTCGATAAACAGCACTTCATCTTCGTTCAGATTTCCGATACAGCTTAGTAGGAGGTCCGGCTTTCCAGCCGGACACCAAGTGCTCTTCTTTTTATTCTTTTCGTCGGCTGGAAAGCCGACGCTCCTACTTATTCCATCGGCTTAATCATCTTCTCGATAAATGCCACCTCCTCGTCGCTGAGGCCATACTTGCGGTAGAGCTGGCGGTCGATGTTGGCAACAGACTGGGTCCAGTCGATGTCGGAAGCGGGGGTAAAGTCCTGGAGAGGGACAAACTGAAATTTGTCTCTCACGATGTTCTGAGTTATGAGTATTGAAGCTAACAGAAAACGAACAAATCTTGTTTGAATATATTTCTTCAAATCTTTTGCCTCCTGTTCGTTCTGAAAGACATCTAGTAGAAGATATGATTCTGTACAAATAAAATTTGGAGGAAGAACTTCTAGCCGAGAGACAATTCTCTTTTGACCATTGGCATCTGTTTGACCAGCATGCTCAGCTGATGTCTTAGACATGATGACTTTCCATAATGGTATTAACTGCTTATTTTGAGGAACTTCTTCTTCGGAAAGGTATGTAATGCCATCACTCCCAAAAAGTGAAATATTTCGACCCGGCTCCGCCGGGGAACCGTGTTGGAAACTTCTTATCCCAAAAGGTTTACGTGAGTAAACCTTTTGGGATAAGAAGTTTCCTTTAGAGGTTCGTGATTTCACTTTGTTAATTATATCAAGAACTTTTTGATCTCTTATAAAAGTATCGAACTCATTAAGGTATCTAACGCTCTCTGATCTATTCAACTTATTGATATTAACTACATTACAAGCTGAGTTATAACCTCTAGACCATAAAAAATAGCAAATACCACCTGCTATGTCAACTGTTGGGAATATATCCCGAGAATCTTGAAAATCATAGAGTGCGCTTAATTGTCTATCATTAAGCATTTTGTTTCTAAACTCATCTAGTCCTTTGCCTCCAGAATACCATTTAGCAGGCATTATCATTGAGACATAATTTGGGGATAATATTTCAGCCAAATCTACAAATTTATTATAAATAGGTGTGGCACTGCTTCCTGTACCACCTCCATCCATTACTTGGTATGGCGGGTTCCCCACAATAGCTTTGAACTTCATATTATTAATATCTTCATTAGGAGCGAGGGAGATGGCAGAGTATACATGCCAGAAGTCCTTGCCGCGCACGACCTCATTCTGGAAGAGGTCGGGGTTGAGGCGCAGCACGTCAATAAGGTCGCACTCCTTGGTTGTTATTCCTTTTTCTGTATAGGGTGTTTTGTCTTTGAGGATGCCCGCCTTGGCGAGGGCGTCGACGGACAGGGATTTGCGGTAGCAGACGACGTTCATGTGGATGTCTTTCATGAATCCGCCGAGGGTGCGTCGCGTGATGCTCGCTGCCATGGGCGTGCGGCAGATCACGAAGATGTTGTCCTGCAACACATCCTCCCAGATGGCCTTGTCGTCGTTGGCATAGCGGTCGTACTGCTCGCGGGTGACGGCGATGCCCTTGCGCTCTGTGGTGAGGCCAGTGCCGATATACGCCTTCTCCTTGATCATTCTGAACACCGAGTAGGCGCAGTAGAGCGGATAGAGCCCCGTTTTGGAGTTGATCTCCATGATGCGCGTGTTGTAGTCGCCGAAGACATCGTGGGTGACGGAGCCCGCGTCGTCGCCGTCGGCAGGGCGCAGCACGAGGCGCGGCACACGCTTCTCCTCCTGGGTCACCGGGTCGGTGGCGTAGTTGGGTCCATCGAACTGCTCGTTGTAGAAGCAGTAGCCGCCGAGGGTGTCACTGAGCTGCATATTGACCACGCGCCAGGGTGTCAGCACCGTCTCCTTGTCGGGGTTGTGGAAGCAGGCGAAGATGTCGGCAATCTTGTTGATGCGGTCTTCGATGTCGAGATCATCAGCCTCACGCACCATGGCGCGGATGCGCTTGGCGGCACCGGTGAAGATGGTGCGGTCGAAGCAGTCCTTGAGGATGTTGAACAGCTCCATGGTGAAGCCTTTGGGCATGAACTCCTCCCACGACTCGGGGTCGTTGCGGAAGAGGTCGGTGAAGTTGTCGATGGTGATGTCCTGGTCGTCGTCCATCTCGGCGCCATAGACGAGCAGCGGTATGCGGATGGCGACGCCACGGAGCACCGACTCACGGGCGCGCTCCTCGTTGCGCTCAGCCTCGCGGGCGGCCAAAGTAGCCTTCTCCTCCTCGGTGAGCTGACGGCCCTCTTTCTTCTTCTTGGCGGCAGTATCGGCCTTCTCTTTCTCTTCGTCGCTCATACCACTCTTGGTAATGTCGATCTTCTCCGGCTTCCAGAGGTTGGGCATGGAGCCGAGCAGTCCATGCACGTCGCCCAACGCCTTCTTCTGCTCCTCATTGAGGTTCATCAGTACCTCCGGGTCGTAAAGGCTGTTGTCGGAATAACCGCTCTTCACCGCCCGTTCGATATAGACGGTGTTGAGCTTCTCGAAGAGGCGCGCAGCGGTGAACTTCCTGCCCATGGTGGCACCGTCCATAGAGACAACGCTGCACAGGCGCAGGAAGTCGGAGAGATGCTCCTCCTCTTTCTTGCGCGACTCCTTGAGGTTGCCCTTGCCCTCCCCGGCAGCAATGGTGGCATATTTCGACGCGGCAGCCACGGCAGTGAGCGCGCGGTCGGGGGCGAAGTCGAAGACATAGCAGTTGCGTTTCTGCCGCCCCTCTATCACGGCATGGCTCTGCACGCGGAAGATGGTCTGCATGTAGCCGCCTGCTGCCGTGTCCTCGGCACCTTTCATGCAGAGCACGGCGGTCCACTCGGGCACGGTGACACCCGTGGTCAGCTTGCCGCACGACAGCGTGATGGTGCGCTTGTGGTCGTGGATGGCATCCTGCACCGCCTTCAACGCCTTGCCGCCGACATCCTCGATGTTGCCGTCGCCGGCGACGTTGACGATCTCAAACTTTCGCTTGCCGTTCTTGTCCGTGCCAAAGACGGGATCCGCCTCCAAGAGCTTTTCCAGGGCGGCAGCCTCCTTCACGCCCGGCAGCATCCAGAAGGTATGGCGGAAGTTGCGACGGAACGCGACTGTAGAGAACGGATAGGCTGTAGTGTCCGACTTCTCGTAGAGTTTGCGGATAAAGGCGTTGACGGCATCCTCATGTACGAAGCGGTTCTGCATGCCCTCCGGCATCGGGGCGTGATCGGCCTTGGAGTCGCCGGTCCACACACGGAAGAACTCCTTGAAGGAGAATTTGCCCTTGCCCTGCACCTGCTCACTGAGCAGCTGCGAGAGGGTGAAGGTCATGATCTGCATCTTCGGCAGCACGGCGTAGGGGTTGGGGTCGCCATAGTGACGGTCGTCCCACTCGTTCTTCGCCGTCTGCTCCATGACATAGTCCCAGGTGTAGATCTTGCTTCGGTCCTTGTCGGCCTCAAACTTGTCGAGCAGGTTGAAGGGCGTGCCCGATAGGGACAGCACATGGGTGCTGCCCGCCTTGTTGAGCTTGTCGAGGACGCGGCTGCCCATGGCCGACTCGGTGCCCTCGTGCGCCTCGTCTACGATGACCATGTCCCAGTCGTACTGCATGATTTCCTTCTTCAGGTTGCTGGTATCCTTGCCCCCGACAAGCGTAGAAAGGCGTAGATACTGCAGGGAGACGAAGAAGACGAGCCTTATCGTGCCAAAGGCGACAAGCCCGGTGTCGGTGCGGAAATTGCCAAGGTCGTATTTGTGAGTACCCGAGTTATCGTCGAGGTTGCGCTCGGCATACTTATAGCGGTTGTCTGAACCGAAGATTTTCCCGAAATCGTCTTTCCATCCTTTGTCCACCACTGGCCGGTGTGTGACGATGAGCACGGACTTATAATCCATGCGGCGCGCCACCTCAAGGGCACTGAGCGTCTTTCCGAAACGCATCTTGGCGTTCCACAGACATTCGAAGCCTTTCTTGGTCTGGAAGTGCTTCACCGTCTCCGCGATGGCTTTCTCCTGTTCGGGCCGGAAGCGGATGGAGCGTGGCCGCACATGGTCGTCGGTGCCGTTGAAGGTAAGGTGTCCTTCTTTCTTGGCCCTGATGGCCCGCTGTATTCTGTCAAGGTCGGTACGGAACCAGATGTCGGCATCCTGCGTGCCGGCCACGGTCTTGTATTTGGCGAGAGCCACAGCTTCGACATCGGAATTGACGAGCACGTCGTAGATATCCTGCGCCGTGTAGCATTCGTTGTCATAGGTGGTCGATTCCACAAACCCCAGGTGGTAGATGACGCCCTTCATGTAAGAACGCCCATCAAGAATTTTCCTGACCGCCTTTGACAGCTCCTGTGTGTCAGCATTGTCGGCGGTGGTGTTGTCGGTGAACACCTCGCCCACCTTCAACAGTCCCTTGTGCTTCCGGTCGTCAATGCTGTAGACATAGAGCAGCCGCGACTGGGTGATAGGAAAATCGATAGGTTCAGCCATAATATCTTTTGTTTATGAGTTCAATGTTTAAGTTATAATATTTCTGCGTGAAGCCCCGTTATTTTTTCTTGCCTTTGGTATGGACAAGCTTGTAGAACGGAATCTTCTTTGCCTTCTGGTCATGGAAGTTCTTATCGGAGAAGTTCTCGCCATTGACTTTCTTGTCGCCTATAAAGTCCTTGACCACGCAGTAGCGGTTTCTCGGCTCTGGCTCTCCCCATAAGTCGGGCTCACGTGGCGTGTAGCCGGGAAGTCCGAATGTCAGTCCGTCCATCTGCCACAGGTTCCAAGAAATGATGTAGGCGGCGCCTTTAAGTGATTGGACGGGAACCTCCTTGCCGAATTTCTCACGATAGTAGTCCATGAAGGTGTAGAAGAGCGATTCCCGCGCAAGCAGCAGGTTGTCGCCCTGCCACTCATAACCGTAGGTAGCGCGCAGTGCCGTCTTTGCCCAGAGCATCCAGTCGGTGGTGTTGCCGGTGTTCTCTCCAACGACACGCAGCTTGCGGTCGAGCAAACCTATGCGGCGCCCAATGGGGATTGTTTCTCCCGTGGTCGTGTCATAACGGCTGGTAAGATAAGGAGCCTCACCACAGGTGATCTCCATGCGGAGCTCGGCCACATAGTCTTTCCATGACTTGCCCGTCTCATTGGGAAAGCAAATCTTGTCTTTAGTGGGTTCCCATGTGTGAGTGCCGTCCGGGCTGGTGATCTCGTGATTGAAAACTTCCTTGCGGCCAAACCAGGCATTGTCTATAAGGTTGTTCTGGGCGTTGCAGACCCATGACGGCGTGAACACCTCCGCTTTATCCTTGATGCGCTGTGCCTGGGCTTCTTTTGATTTGAGGACACGCGGCTGAACGATAAGCCCTTTGTCACCGGTAATCTTATCGATGGCAATGCAATCGCCATACTGATAGCCGTCTCCCAAATCCTTATAGTCATCCGTAGCCCAGAAGATATGCTCTTGGGTGGTGTGGTCTTTGAGGAGCAGGTCAAGCAGCTCGGGGGATTGCCGGAGTATGTCGTTTTCTTTAATGTCGATGTCCATGCGTGGTTTTGGCTGATAATATTAGCTTTCTAAGTGCAAATGTAGCAATTTTATTACAGAACCAATCCTTTATTCATGGAAAATAATGAAAAATGATGGTTCAGTCGTTATGTACTTATCTTGAATGATAATTCTCGATTGCATTCTCCAATCGATGTCCGATGACGTCTCTGAGCGCTTGTGGTTGCAATACTTCCACATAGTCGCCCCACGAGAGGATCTTCTGCTCCAGCTCGTAGTTGATGACCACGTCGAGCTCGATGGTTACGCTTGTGTCGTCCTCATCAACCTTCTTCTGACTGCCGTGCCAGGGCTTGGTGGCGACGTAGGGGTATTCATTCTTGGGAAAGCGTAGCAGTACTTTCTCGGCTTGCTGGCCCTCACGCTTGGTCACACCGATGACATCTTCAAAGTATTCGTCGAAGTCGATATGGGTTTCACGGTAAGGCACGTGGGCGAGCTTCACACTGAGAATCCTATCGAGGGGATAGTTGCTCAGGTTAGTATGGTCGCCGTTGCAGCAGAAGAGGAACCAGCGGTTGTTGTACTGCTTCAAGTAGTAGGGGTGGACGATGAGCGTCTGGGGCTCTGTCATCCGGAAACTCAGATAGCGCAGCTCCACAGTGGTCTTCTTGCGGATGGCGTTGAAGAGTGGGGTGAAGTGCTCCATCCCTTTATTATATATGGACGACTCGAAGCCAACGGCGGCGCGCACTTCTTTATGATTACTCATGCAGAGGTTGAGGCGAGCGCTGAGCTCCGACACCCAGTCGGCTTCCGGCATGCCGTTGAAGCGCTGGAGAATGTCCAGGGCTTGGGAGAGATGCAGAAGGTCGTCCTCAGAGAGCTCGGTGGAGAAGATGGAGAAGTTGGGGTCCTCATACTGATAGGTGGTCTGCCGCCCGTGTTTCTTGCGGACGATGTTGGTGTGATACTCGTTCTCAATGTTGAGCAGGTCGTCCATCAGCGTGGTGCGTGAAGTGATTATCGGTTCTCCACGTAGCTCCAACTCCCGATTAATGAAGTCAGTGAGTTCCTTGCCCGAATAGGCGTGTCCGCTGCGCAGACACTGGTCGAGGACGCGCAGACGGGTGGAATAGTTCTTGGTGCTCGGCATGATGGTTATTCTTTGATGAGTGATGTATCGTTCTCTTCATGGTTGAGATAGTGGTAGGCATGGAGATACTTATTGAGACGGTGCCAGTCCTTCTCAGTGAGGTCTGGCAGACGGCGGATGTCCATGTTATCTTCCAAATCAGCCAGTTTCACGAGCCTTCCGGTCTGATTGGTGTTGGCTCTTGCAATGAAGTCGGCATAGCTTTCTCCCTGCTTTCGCGTGACAGAAAGGATGGCATCGACAGTATTTTGAGAGTAGCCTAATTGCAAGAGTTTCTCAGGCGTCATGCCAGTATCTTCTATCGTATCATGCAGTAAGGCAACTATTTTATCTTCGATGAGATCCAGCCGTGCACTGACTCTTGTTGGGTGAAAGTAATAGTCTTTCCCGGCTTTGTCTTTCTGACCGTAGTGCCGTTGCATCATGAGGTTGACGGTATCGATATAGCGCTTGTCTTCATCCGTGACCTTGCACTGTGGGATAATCTCCAAAAGCAGACCGATGATGTCCTGTGGATCGGCTTCTACGGCATCATCATTATATTCGAATAACTGAACGTCGTCTATGAGGGTTATCAGTTCTTCTACTGTGTCTGTCACATCAGCACCAAAGGCGTAGATATGATGAGCCTCCAATTCTTGTGGTATAATGGAGTACTCCTTGGTTTCTGCATCGTAATTGAGATAAACTTTCAGCTTCTTGTTCATAATATTATTCTATTAATGGTTGCAAATATACGAATAATCTGTTCGCTCTATGCGGACGCGTCCAAAAAATTTGTATTTATCAAAAATAATTGGACGTGTCCGCATAGGGAGAACAGATGTGTATTATCTTTGCGGCAGATTTCAATTTAAGTTCAACTAAAAACACTTTTACTATGAAGAAAAGAAGTACGAGAACGTTAGTCTTGATGGCCGTCTTGACTTGTATGGGACTGTCATCATGCAAGCATCTCTACTATCAGGTGTATGATGTCAAGTCGGATGCGCTGAAGCAGGAGGACAACTCACTAGTGTATGAGAACGGAGACATGAAGGTGATGTACAACCTTTGGGGTAGGGACGGCTCTGTGGGATTCATCCTTCAGAACAAGACTGACAAGGACTTGTTTATCGATATGGACAAGACTTTCTTCATCATCAACGGTGAGGCGAATGACTATTTCAAGAATCGGGAGTACACCACGAGCACTACCGAGAGTGCTTCTATGGGATTTGGTGTCAGCCAGACCTATTGGAGTGCGAATGGCTTTTGGCCGACGCAGTATTATGTCCCGACTACTGCATCAACCTTGTCTAAACTCGTGAAAGGGCAGTCTCATGGCATTACGACGAAGGTGAAGCAGATCGTCTGCATCCCGGCTCACGCCTACAAAGTCATCAACGAGTATAAGGTGTCGCCTCGCTTTGTCAAGACCTGCGAGCGTACAAAGGACTTCCCAAAGCGAACTGCCATTGTAGCCAGCTACTCAGAAGGCTCGTCACCTGTGAAGTTCAAGAA
This sequence comes from uncultured Prevotella sp., assembly GCA_900315955.1. Lineage (GTDB taxonomy): Bacteria > Bacteroidota > Bacteroidia > Bacteroidales > Bacteroidaceae > Prevotella. Next base: position 3,699 of record ONBC01000020.1, on the reverse strand, counting down.
CCGCATCGCATACTCATTCGACAGTGATTGCAAGAATTTGCAGCATATCGAGAACAGCTTCTATGTGAGCGGTGTAACTAACTATTCCAAGAAAGCCGCAGTACAGAAAGTACGCGAGAAGACCGACTGCTACAGCACACAGAAGCAAAAGCGCGCGTACTTCAAGATTGGCGGACCAGACAAGTTCTACAAGACTTATCGTAGTCAGGGGGTCAATAGCAACTCGGATATGTACGAATAATCTTTTAATATAACAAAACTATATTTCTAACCGGACGACTATTATTTCAGTCGACCACAAAATGTATAAATCGCAATGAAAAAGATCTTATTAATGATGATGTTACTGCTGACGGCGTTTACATTCGCTGCATGTAGTAGCGATGATGACGACAGCGACAACGGTGTTCTCATCTCGGAAACAGAACTTGTTGGTACATGGAACATGACACAAATCACGGTGAATGGTCAAAGCGTTCCTCTTAACGGGAATTCCTACGTTACATTCTCTTCTGACAAGACATATCATATTGTCTTTATGGATTATGACTATGAAGGCACATGGAAATTAGAAGGAAATACCATTACCGGCGTAACACCTGATCCTGTTGTCGAAACGATGCGCATAACGAGCAAGAGTGGTAAAAGCGTGCATATAGCTTACAGCAACAGCGATGGCAAAAAAATGGAAATCGACTGTACAAAACGATAAATACTACTATGACAGATATACGACTTTGAAAAATAAGTCGTATATTTGCCGTGTATGCTCGGCATGAGCATTGTCTAACGGGTGCAAGTCCCGAGTAAGCCCTAATAGCGGGAATTGCATAGTCAAAGGCAAGGGTGTCCATCGTGAGGTGGAATCTGAAGGAAGCCGGCGACAAATATCTGACCTAACGGATAGAAACTTCATATAAGGCATGTGACTGTGGGTGAGGTTGCAACTCAAACTAAAGCCCAATAGCTATTCGGAACGGTCGGTGTAAATGAAGTAGGTATAAGATGGAAAGACAATGCCCTTATCCGAGGAGGTCTCACGGACGCTTCAAATAGTTTTTTACGAAAGAAGTCGATAACGTTGCACGAAGGGCTGAACCTAACAATTAAACGATAGTAATTGAAACATACCTTATGAAGGAAAGAATGCAGAAAACATTATCCCAAGTTAATGGCTGCCCCCAAAGAAATAGGTCGGAAACCGAATGGTATGGGGGAGTGCAGACCTTCATGTGGATGTGTGAAGACAACATCGTGGAAGTACCATTCGACAAGGAACACCTTTTCGAGCAAATTCTTAGTCCCACAAATCTCAATCGAGCATACAAAGCAGTTATGAGAAACAAGGGCTGTGGTGGTATCGACAAGATGTCATGCGAGCAGTTACTCCCATGGCTCATGACCAACAAAGATGTGCTCATCCGTTCCTTGATGGACGGCTCTTACCGTCCGAACCCAGTGAAAAGGGTAGAAATACCCAAGGACAATGGCAAGATGCGCCTGTTGGGAATACCTACAGTAGTAGACCGTCTAGTGCAACAAGCCATCAACCAAGTACTGACTCCCATCTATGAGAACCAATTCTCAAAGACGAGCTACGGCTTCCGTCCGAGAAGAGGATGCCATGACGCACTACGAGGAGCGCGAAGGATAATCAACGAAGGCTACATATAACCTTGAACGCTTCTTCGACACGGTGAGCCATAGCAAACTCATAGAAATCCTCAGCCGTACGATAAAAGACGGCAGAGTGGTCAGTCTTATACACAAATATCTCCGAAGTGGTGTAATGAACAAAGGTTTATTTGAAGCGAGCGAGGAAGGAACGCCTCAAGGCGGACCTCTAAGTCCATTGTTGAGTAATATAATGCTCAACGAATTGGATAAAGAACTCGAACGCAGGGGACTACCCTTTGTGCGCTATGCTGATGACTCGATGATATTCTGCAAGTCCAAAAGGGCTGCAATGCGAGTAAAGGAGAGCATAACCCGAAAAGGCAAATGCCAACTCACCGTACACCCGAAATCCAAAGCAAAGATGAAGTCACGTCTAAAAGAACTGACGAGTCGAAGCAGCGGATGGGGATACGAAAAGAGGAAGCGGAAACTGAAAGAGTACATACAAGGGTGGGTTGGGTATTATCACCTTGCCAATATGAAGCGTCTCTTGCTTGTAACAGACGAATGGCTAAGGCGTAGAATCCGCATGTGTATATGGAAAGCTTGGAAGAAAGCCAAGACAAAAGTGGCAAACCTCATCATATGTGGTATCAATAAATATCAAGCATACGAATGGGGTAATACTCGCAAGGGCTATTGGCGAATAGCTGATAGCCCTATTCTAAAAAGGGCGATAGATAACAATAAACTACGCTCCGCAGGGTATGCTACTTTAATCGGGTCGTATCTCGAATGGCACCCAAAATAGGAACCGCCGTATGCCGAACGGCACGTACGGTGGTGTGAGAGGTCGGAAAACGAAAGTAGGAAGAAAACTACTTCGTTTTCCTCCTACTCGATTGTAAGTTATATCTAAAGGAAGGAGCACCTATGAAATTCGGATTCAGAAAGCCGTCGATCAAGAGAAGTATCAGCGCAAGGACGACTGGGCAGGCCAAGAGAGCCATCAAGCGAGCACTGATTCCTGGTTATGGCAAAAGGGGTATAGGAATCTTGCATCCCAAGAAAACCTTGTACAACCGTGTCTATCGCCGCACGACATTCGGATTGGGCGACATACTCAAAGCATTGTTCAAATAGAATCTCAGGTTATGGACGGTTTGCTATGTCCCGAATGTGGATGCCCGGAAGTTCTTGTCTATGACGATGGTACTTGTGAATGTCAAGGCTGCGGATTTGTGGCTGATATTGAGACTTTCAGACATTGACTGAAAATAACGAACCATGATTTCCCTCCCCATCATAGTCTGCTGACATGGGCATCTGCGAACAGAAGGACGACAAAACTTCGTCAGGAAGATGCTCGTTCAACTCCATGTGGAAGGCGAAGGAGGAACGATCGTAATGCAAGTCCCATAGGGAAAAGCTAAGGGAGTTGACCGCTGCCGTTATCTCGTCCTGTATCTGCCAGATGTCTTCGTAGTTCATTGGGCTCTATTTGTTATGGGTGTGGTCCTCTGCCGCCATATCCGTCTGCGTCTCTTCGTCGTAATGGGTGTAGGTCATGGGGACGGTCTTGCCTTGCAACCGCTCCTTGAGCTTCGTATTACGCTGGGTGACGGTGACATGGCTGACGGCATACCACAGGGCACGCTTCTGACCGATGACAATGCAGACTTTCTTGGCACGGGTCACGGCGGTGTAGATAAGGTTGCGCTGGAGCATGACGTAGTTGGTGAAGTGGACGGGGATGACGACGATGGGATATTCGCTGCCTTGACTCTTGTGGATGGTCGTGGCATAGGCGAGACTAAGTTCGTCAAGTTCCGTGGACTCGTATTCCACTGCCTTACCGTCGAAGCTGACGGTCAGTGTGCGGTCCTCCATATTGACAGCGGTAATGAGTCCGATGTCGCCGTTAAACACTTCCTTGGTGTAGTCGTTCTTGAGCTGCAGCACACGGTCGCCTTTGCGGAATACGAATCCGGCACGGGTGAGTCCGTTGCCGGTGGGGTTGACACGCTGCTGGATGGACATGTTCAGACTGTTGGCACCGATGGCACTGCGCTGCATGGGCGT
>ONBC01000034.1 GCA_900315955.1 uncultured Prevotella sp. | reverse complement strand
ATGCAAAGCCTTATGGGCATGTCCTCCGCGGCTCTCGCCTGCCGGAACATCATACACCCAATATGCCCTTTTGATTTCAAAGTGCACATCCTTGCATTGCTCCACCACCGTGAGATTGCCCCTCGGGTCTGTAATCTTTGGCAGTTCTATCCATTGTCCAAGTTGTTGATTCATACTATGCTGTTGTTCCATGCCACGCTGCTGATTCATACTAAGTTGCTGAATTATACTAAGCTGGTTGTTCATACTATTAAACGAGAAACCCGAAGAAATATTATATTTCTTCGGGTTTCTCTGTTTATTTATCCATGCAGGTCCTCTGTCGTTCTGAGATTGACCTGTCTTAATATGCGCTTATGGAACAGCTTCTCTCATATTCCTCAACATTACAGTTTGTGGATGGCATCTTCAGAGAGGCCAGTAATACGGGCGATAGTTGCCGTAGGCAGTCCTTCCGCTTTCATGGCCTTGGCTAATGAACATTTCTCTTCCGCTCGTCCTTCCGCTCGTCCTTCCTCAAGACCTTCCATTTTGGCAGTGTCCAGCACATCGTTCTGCACCATGATGTTATCGATATGCCGGTCATAGGCTTGCCGCTCCGCTTTATTCATCTTCATCACCTGCAGCTTTTGCTTCGCTTCTTGAAGTCCAGGAGCCGTAGTGTCATCCTTTATGCGACCGCTCTTCAGATAGTCTAGCCATTCCTCCAAAGGCGTTTTAGCCACCTCATTGAACTGATTGACCCTAATGAGATAATACTCTGGGAAGATCTTCTCCGGAGCGCGCATCTCTAACATCTGCCGGTCACGCATGCTTATTTTTAGCTTGTCATGAGTATGGACACCAATAAATTGCGTATAGCCATGATAGAGATAGTCGGAGCCCTGTCCAAGATCAAAGTACAGGATGCTAATGGAATACACTTTCTTTACCTGGTCATACTTGTCACCAAGATTGATATGTTCTGTTATTGCTTTCGACACGCCATAAAGAATGCGCTGCAGATAATATAACTCGCGTGTCAATTGCACCTCAACAATAATGATCTCATCCTTACTGTTCTTGGCCTTAATGTCCACACGGTTGAACTTGTCGGTAGGCTCTTCCTGATTGCCTTCACTCTCAAGAATCTCGACAATATGTACAGGCTCTTCAAGAAGAACCGTGATGAGTCCCTCCAAAACACCGAAGTTAGCCTTGTCTCTGAGGATCCGCTTTACCGCCCAGTCGAAACGGATGTACTTGTTATTCTCATCTTCCATAATCGTACCTTTTAGCTTGCTTTTTGCAAATTTAGTGGTTTATCGTGAGACCGCAAAAGGAAAGGCTAACTATTTCTTCACCAACAGCGCCGACAGTTCCCACAACAGATAGATAGGGAGGAAGACGGCAAAAAGCGTAAAGGGATCGGAGGAAGGAGTGATAAAAGCTGCTACGACAAGCAGTACCACGACAGCATGGCGACGGTAGCGGGAGAAGAATGAGCGACGAAGGAGGCCGAGCTTCGACAGTAGCCATGACAGTATAGGCAACTCGAAAATGATGCCCATCATAAAGATGAGCATGAGAAAGTTGTCCATATAGCTCTCTAATGACAACTGATTGGAGATGGCTGCGGAGAGCTGATAAGTGTAGAGGAAGCGCAGCGTCAGTGGGAAGACAAGGCTGTAGCCGACAGTGCACCCCATGTAAAAAAGCACCGTGCCCAAGAAGAAGGTGAAGCGAACGCCCCGCTTCTCATTATTATACAGCGCGGGACAGATGAAGCGCCACAGCTCAAACACCACGTAAGGGAAAGATACGAGCAGCGAGAACCAGAAAGCAAGCTCACACTGCAGGAAGAACTGGGAGGCAAGTTTGAGATTGATGACCGAGACATGGAACGGCCTGACGAGATCGGCTGGCACAGGAATGAAGTGTCCAGAGAGTGCGGCAAGCCACCGGTAGAGGAAGAAGTTGTTGGATGTCGGGGCCATCACCACGTGGTCAAAAAGCCACGGGATGAAGGCAAAGCCAAGCACGAGCAATGCCGTCCACACCACGATGATGCGGATAAGCATCCATCTCAATACCTCGAGATGATCCCAGAACGTAGCCTCCCCGTTATCAGTGCTTGTCAACGTCGGTGGGCTTTACTTTATTATCAGAAGCAGCGTCAGAGACAGCACCCGAAGCGGTGTCCTGACTCTTCGGCGCATTATCTCCCGACTTCTCTATAGATTCATTGATTCCGCTGACCCCGTCCTTGAAACTCTTGACTCCCTGCCCCATGGCTTTCATGAGCTCAGGAATCTTCTTGCCGCCGAAGAGAAGCAGCACAACGATGAGGATGATGATAAGCTCGGGGGTACCAAGACCCCCGATCAGCAATAAGGATGAAATTGTCATTACTTGTTAATCAGATATTCTATTTTCTCATATATGGGTCCGTACCGAGAACCGTCTTCGCAAGGCGTTTCGTCTTGTCGCGAAGCGCTGTCATGTCGCAGCCCACCTTATCGTAGCAGACGACGACACCCATGCGGCGGCCAACATGAGCCACCGGCTTGCCGAAGATGCGCACACGGGCATGGTCCTCACTGCATACGTCGTTGAGGTTATAGTCAAGCGGCCTGTCACTCTCTACGGGCGACAATACGACAGCCGAAGCTCCACTGTGCTCAAGATGGATGGCAGGGATAGGCAACCCCATGACGGTACGGAAATGCAGTTCAAACTCCGAGAGATTCGTACAGTGGCTCAGTGTCACCATGCCCGTGTCGTGCGGACGCGGACTGAGCTCAGAGAAGATGACCTCACCCTGCTTCGTCAGGAAGAACTCCACGCCCCAGAGACCGTAGCCTGTAAGGGCTTTTGTCACCTCATCTGCCATGTGCTCAGCCTGTTTCAAGGCTTCGTCACTGATTTGGTAAGGCATCCAGCTCTCGCGGTAATCACCGCCTTTCTGCACGTGACCAATAGGTGGGCAGAAGATGGTAGGCGCATTCTTCTGAGTGACGGTGAGAAGCGTAAACTCCGAATCGAAGTCGATAAACTCCTCGATGATAACCTCCTTCACATCGCCGCGTCCTTCCTCCATGGCATCGCGGAAGGCCTCCTGCAACTCGTCGTCGTTGTGGACATAACTCTGCCCGTGGCCGGAAGAAGACATCAGCGGCTTAACGACACAGGGGAATCCTATCTCATCGGCAGCCTTTTTGAACTCATCGAAGGTCTTAGCGTAGAAGTACTTCGCCGTGCGCAGTCCTAACTCCTTGGCTGCGAGGTCACGGATGGCACGGCGGTTCATGGTATAGTTGACGGCACGGGCCGAGGGTACGACCTGGATACCTTCCTTCTCGAAATCGAAGAGGCGCTCCGTGCGGATAGCCTCAATCTCCGGCACGATGAGGTCGGGTTTATGTTTCTCCACGACAGCCGTCAGGGCATCGCCGTCGAGCATCGAGAAGACCTCACGCTCATCGGCGACCTGCATAGCAGGGGCATTGTCGTACTTGTCACATGCGATGACATACTGACCCGCACGCTTGGCGGCAATCGTGAATTCCTTGCCCAGTTCGCCTGAGCCTAAAAGCAGTATCTTTTTCATGGTGGTAAATATTTGTTTATGAAGTTGGGAAGTTGGGAAGTTTGGAAGTCCGAACTTCATTATTCCGTATTCCCTATTCTCTTTTGCACGATAGGTTTCAGCTGCCTCATCATCATCTGCCATTCCGGTGTGATAGAGAGATGATGAAGATCTTTCTCTACGATCTCGTGGATTGCCGATTGTGGCACACGGTATTTTAACGCTATCTGTGCCACATCGGTGACGGGGCTTCCAAAGAGTCCGTAATAGGCCACGAAGATATCCCTGTCGACCGTCCCCAACATCTCAAGGAGGATATTGAGGTTAGCCTTGTCGCCCGGGCTCACGAGCAGTGCAGAGCTGTGAGCCAGCCGAAGGTAGTTCTCCAACTGCTGAGAAAACTTATCCATGATTATTCTATGACCTGTCCGTGGCGCTCCTTGCCGTACATAATGTCGTAATATTTCTGATAATCGCCGCTCGTCACTTCCTTGACCCACTGCTGGTTGTCGAGGTTCCATTTGATGGTCTTGATGATGCCGTCGGCAAACTTCGTCTCAGGATACCATCCCAGTTCCGTTTTGATCTTCGTCGGGTCGATGGCGTAGCGTGCGTCGTGGCCAAGCCGGTCAGCCACATGCTCGATGAGGGAGTCGTTGATCCAAGAGATGTCGATGTCGCCGTTGGCATCGCGCACCTGCTTCCGCAGCACATGGCGCAGACCCTTGTCCTTCTCCATCATGTCGTGGATCGTCTTGATCGTGAGCTTCACGATGTCAATATTGCGCATCTCATTGTGTCCGCCCACGTTGTACACCTCTCCGGCACGTCCTTCACGCACAACGAGGTCGATGGCCTTGCAATGGTCTTCGACGTAAAGCCAGTCGCGCACGTTCAGACCCGCACCGTAGACGGGAAGTTTCTTGCCTTCCAAGATATTGTTGATGATCAACGGGATGAGCTTCTCGGGGAAGTGGTATGGGCCATAGTTGTTGGAGCACCGTGTGATAGACACCGGCATGTGGTAAGTGTCGCGGTAAGCCTGAACGAAGAAGTCGGCGCTGGCCTTACTTGCCGAGTAGGGACTATGCGGGCAGAGCGGTGTCGTCTCGGTGAAGTAACCGGTAGCTCCGAGCGCCCCGTAGACTTCATCGGTGGAAACCTGATGATAGCGCTTGCCGGCTTTCCATGTGGGATAGCCCTGCTCATCTTTGCCCGTCACCCAAGCCTTGCGGGCAGCGTCCATGAGGTTCTGCGTGCCGAGGATGTTCACGCTGAGAAAGAGCTGCGGATCCTCAATGGAACGGTCCACATGGCTCTCTGCCGCGAAGTTGACGACATAGTCGATGTCGTTCTCAGCAAAGAGTTTATCGACGAGCTGACGGTCGCGAATGTCGCCTTTGACGAAGAAGCACCGCTTATCATCAACATCATCCTTGATCGAACCAAGATTGCCTGCATAAGTGAGCGCGTCGAGGATGATGATCTTGATATCCTCATTCGCATACTTTTTATGCAAGAGATACTTAATGAAGTTTGAACCAATGAAGCCGGCGGCTCCCGTAACGAGGTATGTTTTCATGTTGTCTTGTTATGCTAAAGATTAAACCGTTTCTTGATAAATTGTGCAATAAAGAGCTCTGTCTCCTCCAAACCGAGCAGGCTGGAGTTGATACAGAGATCATAACTCTCCGAGTGCCCCCACTCCTTTCCTGTATAATAATTATAGTAAGTGGCGCGGTCCTCTTCGCGCGAATGAATATATTTGCGTGCTTCCGCGCGATTCATATTGTATCGCTTGCAGACACGCTGAATGCGCTGATCGAGGTTTGCCGTAATGAAGACGCTGACAGTGTTCTTGAAGTCGCGCAGCACATAGTCGGCCGTACGGCCTACGAAGACGCAACTGTCTTGGGCAGCAGCCTTCCGGATGGCATCGCTCTGAAACTGATAAAGCGAGTCTTGGGAAAAGTTGTTCTTATAGAAGTTGTTCTCGCCCATGAGTGGTACATGCAAATGAAAGAGCGACTTGAGGAAGCCTTTCTGCTCATCGTTCTGCTCAAAGAACTTCTCGCTGAATCCGCTCTCCTTAGCGGCGAGGTTCAGCAGTTCCTTGTCGTAGAACTTGCATCCGAACGTGTCGGCAAGCATCTTGGCAATGATTCTGCCGCCGGAGCCTATCTGCCGGCCAACATTGATGATGATCTTCTTATCTGTATTATCCATTCTCGGACAGTTTTAATTGCTTTTTGAATTTCCGCATATATGTCAGCAACATGACGAAGGCCACATTGGCCGCGATGAAGTCGGAGACAGGAAGCGAATACCACACGCCATTGACACCAAAGAACAGCGGGAGCGTATAGAGCAAGGGAAGGAGGAAAAGCAGTTGGCGCGAGAGCGAGAGGAAGATGCTGACCTTCACCTTGCCGATGCACTGGAAGAAGTTGGTGACAACCATCTGCAGACCGACGACAGGTGTGACGAGCATATCCACGCGTATGGCGAACACCGACAGTTTTATCAGCTCCTTGTCGTTTGTGAAGATACGCGCAATGTATTCGGGGAAGAACATCGAGATGAGCCAGCCGATGGTCCAGATGACAATGGCAGACATAATGGCGAGCTTGAGCACGCGCATCACACGGTCCAACTTCTGGGCACCATAGTTGTAACCGGCTATGGGCTGCATGCCTTGGTTCAGTCCCATGACGATCATGACAAACATTGTGGAGACAGCCGATGCTATGCCGTAAGAACCTACGGAGAGATCGCCGCCGTATCTGACGAGCTGATTGTTGATGAAGATGATGACCAGACATGCGCAGAGGTTCATCAGGAAAGGGGAGATGCCCACACTGACGATGTTCTTTACCAGCCGTCTCTTCAGCTTGTAGATGCCCGGCTTGAAATGGAGCAGTTCCTTCTTGTTGGAGAAGAGCTTCAACTGATAGATGAGCGCCAAGGTCTGCGAGAGCACCGTAGCCGTTGCTGCTCCACGGATGCCCCAGTGGAGCACGAGAATGAAGAGCACGTCGAGCGCGATATTCATCAACACGGTGAAGATCGTTGCCGTCATGGCCTGCCGCGGCTTACTCGCCGCACGCAGCACGGCGTTCATGCCAAAATACATGTGGGTGACGACATTGCCGAGCAGGATAATCTGCATGAAGCTGCGCGCATAAGGAATGGTCTCCTTACTGGCCCCGAAAAAATAGAGAATGGGATCGAGAAAAAGAAAGCAGATAACAGCAAAGCCGAAGCCGATGATGAGGTTCAGCGTCACGGTGTTACCCAAGATTTCTTCTGCCGATAGGTAATCTTTCTGACCTAACTTCAGCGAGATAGCTGTGGCCGAGCCCACACCCACTGCGGCACCGAAGGCTCCTGAGAGGTTCATGAACGGGAAGGTGATGGCCAGCCCTGATATGGCGATAGGACCGACGACCTGACCGATGAAGGCCCGGTCGATGATGTTATACATCGACGAAGCCACCATCGCGATGATGGCGGGCAGTGCATATTGAAACAGCAACTTGCCTACAGGCTGCGTCCCCAAGGCTAAAGTTGCCTGCTTATTGTCTGATTCACTTGACATGATATATAAGTATGGTGCAAAAGTAACGAAAATATTTGGGCTTTCGCATTTTTCACGCTACTTTTGCAAAAAATAATTCTCATGAAGCAGCATGCCCTTACCCTTTTTGAGCTCAACTCGCTTGTCGGCGAAGTGATCGACACGGCTTTCGACCATGCTTATTGGGTTGAAGCCGAGCTCTCTGAAGCACGTGAGGTAAGGGGACACTGCTACATGGAGCTCGTTCAAAAAGACATTTTCTCTGCTACTCCCGTGGCACGGGCTTCCGCCAAATGCTGGAAATCGACATGGATGAGGCTCAAGCCGAAGTTTGAACACACTACCGGACAGGCGCTTCATGCCGGCATGAAAGTGCTGCTGCTCGTCACTGCCAACTTCCACGCTGCCTACGGTTTTTCCTGGATTGTGCAGGACATCGACCCTACTTACACCCTCGGCGACATGGCTCGCAAGCGCATGGAAATAATCAAGCAGCTCAAGGCGGAAGGTGTCTTCGACTTACAGAAAGAGCTCTCTATCCCGATGTTCGCCCAGCGCGTGGCCGTCATCTCCAGTGAAAACGCGGCAGGTTACGGCGACTTCTGCCACCAGCTGTTGGACAACGAGTATGGTTTTGCCTTTCACATCCGGCTTTTCCCCGCCGTCATGCAAGGCGACCAGGTGGAGGCATCGGTCATCCGGGCACTAAACGCTGTCTACGATGAGGCGGACGATTATGATGTGGTCGTCATCATCCGTGGTGGCGGAGCCACGGCAGACATGAGCGGCTTCGACACGTTGGCGTTGGCGGAGAACGTGGCCAACTTCCCCTTGCCCATCATCACCGGCATCGGGCACGACCGCGACGAGAGCATCCTCGACATGGTGTCGAACACGCGCGTAAAGACACCGACGGCGGCCGCCGCGTTCTTAGTAGACAATCTGGTTGGTGTATGGAGCCATATCGACGGCCTGCGGGAGCGCATCGCAGGCTCCCTTCGGCAGCGCATGGACAGAGAGAAGAGCCGGCTGGCGCGCGTCGCCGACCGCATACCCATCCTTTTCTCCCTCGTCAGGCAGCGGCAGGAGGCTAAGATCGACAGGGCGCTCAACAGCATCGTCACTTCCGTAAAGGAACGGATGGCGCAGGCCCGGCATCATGTCGCCATTTTAGAAAACAATATCCAACCGCTGATAGAGCGAAAGATGACAAAGGAGCAGAACCGTTTAGAGCAATTGAGGCTGCGTGCCAGGGCGCTCGACCCACAACGACTGCTGAAACGGGGATACAGCATCACATTATATAATGGTAAGGCACTGCACGACCCCGCTTTGCTTCAAGAGGGCGACCGGATAGAGACAAGAGTAGAGAAAGGCACACTCGAATCAATCATTCATAAAGCATAAGATTATGGCAAAAACTGAAAAGCAAGAACCCAAATATGAGGAGGCCGTCCGACAGTTGGAGGCTATCGTAGAGAAGTTGGAAAACAACGAACTGGACATAGACGAACTGTCCACCGAACTGAAGAAAGCGCAGCAACTTATCCAACTTTGCAAAGACAAGCTTACAAAAACGGATGCAGAGATCAAGAAAATATTAGATAAAGAATAAATTATCGTACATTTATTATCAATTTATTATTATTATTGCTAATTTTGCATTGAATTAATAGAAAGAGAATTTAAACATAGATATTATGAAAGATTTAGATTGGGGGAATTTGACGTTCGGCTACCGTAAGACCGACTACAACGTGCGTTGCTATTATCGCGACGGCAAATGGGGGGAGATCGAGGTCTGTTCCGAAGAGTACATCAACATGCACATGGCTGCTACCTGTCTGCACTATGGCCAGGAGGCTTTCGAAGGCCTGAAGGCTTATCGTTGTCCTGACGGCAAGGTACGTATCTTCCGCGTGAAGGACAACGCTGAGCGCCTGCAGTCGACATGCGACGGCATCGTTATGCCGAAGGTGCCGACCGAGATGTTCGAGGAGATGGTAAAGAAAGTGGTACGCCTCAACCAGGATTACATTCCTACCTATGAGAGCGGCGCTACACTTTACATCCGTCCGCTGCTCATCGGCATCAGCCCGCAGGTCGGCGTGCATCCCTCCAAGGATTATCTGTTCCTTATCTTCGTCACGCCGGTGGGTCCTTACTTCAAGGGGGGCTTCGCCTGCAACAAGTATGCTATCGTACGCGACTACGACCGTGCCGCTCCTTTAGGCACAGGCTGCTACAAGGTCGGCGGCAACTATGCCGCTTCGCTCCGTGCCCACATGTATGCCGCGGGCAAAGGCTATGGCTCTGAGTTCTATCTCGATGCCAAAGAGAAGAAATACGTGGACGAGTGCGGTGCTGCCAACTTCTTCGGTATCAAGAACAACACCTACGTCACACCGAAGAGCACTTCTATCCTTCCCTCAATCACGAACAAGAGCCTCATGCAGATAGCCGAGGATCTCGGCCTGAAGGTGGAGCGCCGTCCTGTACCCGAGGAAGAGCTTCCCACTTTCGAGGAGGCCGGAGCCTGCGGCACGGCAGCCGTCATCTCGCCTATTTCCGAGCTCGACGACCTCGCTACAGGCAAGAAGTACCACTTCGGCGACAAGCCGGGACCCTGGTCCACAAAGCTCTACGAGACACTCCGCGGCATCCAGTATGGTACCGTGGAGGACAAGCACGGCTGGACAACAGTGGTCATCGAGTAAACAATCACATGATATTCTTTAAGTAAGGGCGGTCTGAAGACCGCCCTTTTCTTGTTTCTATTGTGTGATACGGTCATTCAGACTAAACCCATAGAACCTGGTTCTTCTTGCTGTGATGAATGCCTGAGGAATTAAGAGTGAAGAGAGATGAGTTATTCTCTCTCTTCACTCATCTCTCTTCACTTTTTCAAGGTTTTTCTTTGTGTCAGCGCCAAGAACCGACGAAGGAGGATCTGCCATTTGTGGGATGGGGGCGGGGGAGAGGCGAAGCCTCTCACAAGCCCCCATCCCGCAAATGGCAGAGGGCCATAGCCCTTGGCGATGACGCAAAGGGTTTTATAGGTTTTTGTTAAAAAAAGATGGAATATGTCAGCCGTAGCATTGTGGGACTAACGCTTGCAACAATAAAGCAGGGATAAAGGTGCCGTACAGCTGATTTAGCTGTATGACACCCAAAGAGCGATTCTTTTTGGCAGCGTGTTTCCTTATCTGGCAATTGTCTTCTTGCCGTTCTGTATGACAATGCCTTTGTAGCTGTTGCTCACGCGCTGGCCCGACAGGTTGTACTTAGGGCTGTGTGTACGTAAGGGAGCATTTGTCCCTATTGTCTGTATGGCAGTCAGCTTGTTCTGCTCCAATGGTATAAAATCCTTGGCATCCGCACTTGCGGGAATTGTCAGATAAGCCTTGTTTACGGCAATGGATTTCCCAACTGCCACCTTACACCATCCAAGCACATTGTTGACAACCCCTAATTCATATTGTGTGCCATCGCATATTTTCTTTAAGTCGGAGGTTCCTGTCAGCCCATTGCCGGACAAAGCCTCGGCACTGGGAATAACCTTGATGTCATAGGACACAGCTGCGGTAGCTTTCTCGTCATAGACAAGCACACCGGCACCGGCAGGAATCTTGCCCTCGCTTACCTCATTATAGATTATGTTGCCGTTGTCATATTTGGCCACATACACTTTCAGACCCGTACCTGAAAAATCAAGGGGACAGATAGAACTGAATGTGACATACTTATCTGCTGTCATTGCAAGCGGATATGCCTTCTTAATGACATACTTCTTGTTGGTGGTGGTGCATTGGTCGGTAACATAGTAGATGACAGAAGAGGGTTCGTTGGTCTGCCCGTGACTGAAGTCACCTGCACCTAAGAATGCCACCTCTTTCAGTCCTTTGCAGTTATTAAATACACCATTGCCTAACTTATTAAAGTTGGCAGGGATGGATACATACTGTAGCGTCTCAGTATACTCATTACAGAAGAACCCTTCGGGCAACTCTTTGAGTGACAGATTAGCAGGTAGCTTTATGGTTGCCAGATTGCGGCATCCGTTGAACTGATAGCCCTCGAATCCATTGGGTTTCCTGGCCTTGTTTTCCAACTCGGCAGTGTCGGGGAATCTGAATCCTGTGATGCCCGAATTGTGGAATGCGTGATTTCCCACCCACAAGTATTTGTTTCCGCTTAGGTCTATGTTGGCTTTATAGTTAGGTGTGGTCTCGAATGCGTACGGATAAATGTGGCTTACGGCAGACGTGAGGTTGAGTGTGGCAAGTGCCTTGCAGTTCTGTAGGGCGCGGCTATAGATGTACTCCAGTCCTTGTGCGCCGTCAATGGCTGTCAGCGACGTGCAGTTGAAGAAGCAGCTGTCACCTATTTCCGTGACGCTTTCGGGCAAGAATACAGTTTTCAGGCCCGAGCAGTCGGCAAAAGTTCCTGCCGGTAGTGAGGCCACCCCGGAGGGGATGATTACGCTTGTCAGTTTGGTGCAGCCTTTAAAGGCATGCTTGCCAATAGTTTTCAGATTATTGCCCTGGAATGTAATGCCAGTGATGGCGGTGTTGCCTTGGAACACTCCTGTGTTTCCCACAGAGACAGCTACGACTGGAAAAGCTGTCCCATTGTTGGAAACAGTCGCCGGGATGGTAATGTTACCCTTGGCTGAGATTGCTTTGACAAGTGTAGCCTGATTGTTGGAAACAGAATATTCCCAGCCATTGGCATCGGTCACAGTGGACTGAGCGCAGACTGCCCCTGAGAGACAGCAGAATACAAATGAAAATAAAAAGTTCTTCATAATTAGTTATTGGTTTATTATTTCTTAATAGAAGAATGACGATTGGTTATTTATTGTAGCGTATGGAAAGATTGGCCAGACGGACGGGACCTTTGCTCTCGTCGGCAACTATTTTCAGACAGATGTTGTCTTTGCCTGAGAGGCAGGCGGGGAGCAGGAAGTCGTATACACGATAACCTGGAATATTTTTCTCGCTTCTTCCTGCTGCCATCGACCTGTCGAACTCCCCCAGCACCCTGAACTCAGAATTGTCAAGCTTAGTCCAGGGTCCGCCCATTGAAGTGGCGTACTCGATATGCATAGATATGGCACCACCCCAGCTGGTGTTCATCTCCACCTGCAAGGACAGTCTTCCGCTGATACCTTTTGTGGAAATCTTGTCCACATAGAAGTATGAGCCCACTTTCCATGGCTTGCTATTGAAGGCACCTTGGGTAACTCTGCCAAATCCGCCCTTGGGGTTTGTGTTGGTGAGATTGACATCGCCCCGGTAGTCATCCTGGAAACCAAGGACGTTGTCGGTATACCACTGTTGGAACCGGATATTGCCGTCCTTGCTGAGTACTGCGGCCGACTCAGTGGTCAGGCCTCCCGTGGGATGATACACTGTCAGCGTTCCACCTTTCAGCACCGATGCTGGAATGTTGCAGTCCCATTCTACCAACAAGTCAGATACGCTGTTGACCGTGCTGAGGCTTATGTCGCTGCGATCCAGCGGAATAATTGACAGCTCGTCCTCGGTGATGCCAAAGTTGGAGAGCCGCACCCTGTCCACAATTCCCGTTATGGTACCAGAGCCTGTGGGCAAGGTCTCGTGGGCATACGATGTGTTGAGTGATGTGAGCATATAGATATGTGAGCCATTGGCATCGCGGATGCAGGTGGGGTACCAACGGTAGTAAGCAGGATACAGTTTGACCCAATAATAGGGATCGGCGGCGCGCGTCGCACTGCCTGGGTCTGTAGTCACGAAGTTGGTAAATGCTCCGTGGGGCGAGGCTATCTCCACATCACGCAATGTAACGAGGCTGAACACCATGTCGCTGGTCAGCTCCCTGATGCTCTTGACGGGAGGTGTGAACGATGCCTTTTCAGAACTCAGGATATGGGCTGTTGTGATTCCTTTTATCACCTTATAGGTGAAGTGTCCTTCTTTCTCCTCGGTAACCTCTCCGTCAGTCAGAGCTACCTCCACCTGGTTAAAGCGGTCCAAGGGAATGAGTTTCTCCGATTGGAACAATAGCGTATTTCCGTTGGTGTCCTGAAGAATATACCGGTTTTTGGACATATTGTCGGAGGCACCGTTGGCCACAAGGGTTCCCTTGACACACACCTTGTCGGTAATGCTGCCTTTGTAGGCTTTTGCCTTGTCGAAACTAATTTCCTCAGCTCCCGCATACTGTGAGAACGGCTGGCTGACTGCTATACTTGCCACCGCCTTGCGGTCATAGCTGTCAGTATATTCGAGCCGGATGGTATCGGTGCGCAAATTTTCAGTATTGGGCTTTGCAGTAAAGTACAGCACGCCGTCCATTATTCTGCATCCGTCAATCCAACTGGCATCAGAGCTGACTTTGATGTCTGTCTCCGGTACATTCATTGACAGCCTCATCTGGTAATCCCCGCCATTTGGAAACAAGTCCAGTGCTTGGGTGGCCGGTGAGATGAAAGGATAGCGCGACAGCTGTCTCACCTTGATGGCTTTTACGCTGTCATTTCCCTCATAGACGGTCAAGTCGCAGAACCGCTCTGAGTCTGAATTGTTGTCGGTGGTAATCAGGGTAAAGTAAGTTCTTGCAGGCTGGCCGCCCATCACGTCGCTCTTGAGCCAGCTGGTCTCCGCGAAATCTATCCGCCACTCGAGCGTGGAGCTGACAGCGATTCTGGTGGAGTCGCCCTTGGCAGGAAGAATAATCTCATCGTTGTCAATGCTCAATGTGCCCTCTTCCATCTTGTCAGAGCAAGACACCATAAGAACGGCTAACAGTACGGCAAACAACGAGATACTTGCATTAACAGTAGGTTTCATGGCCTAATTTTATTTATTTGAAGTGTAAACATTAGACTTATAGATAATCTCATACTTCTCATCCTTATCGCTAAGGACGAAAATTTGGAAGGAGCCTCCGCCCGGATAAACCCGGGTGACGATGTGTCCGGCGGGCTTAATGAGCTGCCCGTTGGTCCCCAGACGCTCTCTGTTGCTGGTCACCAGGCCAGCAGCATAGACATCACGGTCGGCAGGATAGAGCGTCTGCGATAGCATACGCCCCAATGTGGCAGGTTGCGGATGGTAATAATCCCACACAGGGATGATGAATGCCTGTGCTTTCACCTGCGAGACAAAGGTCTCACACATTGCATCAGAATAAGCATGGTGATTGCAGAGTACCACGTCGGTCTCGCCAATCAGATTGCTGACCGGGGTCTCTATGTCAAACCACTCGGGTGACTTGTTGACACCAAGAATGTCGCCTCCCGTCCAGTAGTCGAAGTCGCCATAGGAAATGCGGATGCCACAGCTCAACTGGTTCTCATTCAACTGTTGGCTACCCGTGGCTGTCGCGGGTACAAGGTCGCGACTGCCAGTCCCGCTGCCAGTCCATATCTTGCCGTTGCCCACGACATTGCGAATTTCGAAGTTAGGATAAGCTGATGGATTTCTAAGCACAATCTGGCTGCTGCTACCCACTTTGAAGGCCTCGATCTTCTTCCCATCCCTGGCCCTGGCCTCAGCAAACAGCTTGTAGTTGGCATAGTCGGCTCCAGAGGTGAGTTCTGTTGTCTTGGCATATTGGTCGGGGTAGCCCCTGTCTATCAGTGTCTTAATGTCCAAAAGGTTGGCCAGATGTGTAATGCCTGTCAGCTTATAACCAAGTCCTGGCTTGTTGACAGCCTGTTTGCCGCATTGTCCCATGTGGTCATTATGGAAGTGGGTGACAAGCGCATAGTCTATTGTGCTGTCGTTGGGCAGTGGCGCCGAGAAATGTCTGATGTACTGCGCGTCCCATTCGGCCGCAGACTTGGATGAGTTTGGTCTTGGCTTCATAATTTCCTGCGTGCCACCCGTATAGACCCCCAGATCACCACAATCGACCACCATGGTTGTTCCGTCTGGCAATATCATAAAGGCGCAATTACCTTTTCCTGTACTTATCTGGTGTATGTCCAGATAGCCTTCCTGCCAGTCGGGCAGATACTCATGGTTCTCATTGGGGATGACATCCTCTGGGAAGTCTTTCTCCTGCTGGCAGCTTGCCAAAAGCGGCAAGACTGCCATCATGCTCATTAATAGAAATTTCATATCCATTGTTGCTATTGCATTTTATTTATTCTATACTCTTGACCTTGAATATTCCGGCATCCTCGCGTGACATCTCCTCTGCTCCTCCATAGCCTGGGTTTTGCTTAAGGCTGTTGCTTACTGAAATATATTTCTCAGGGATGGGATAGAGTTCGTAATGGTCGTCATTGGTTGGCCTGTGGTCCCACCATGCGCCAGTGGTGTAGAGTCCCCAGCGCCTCAGGTCGGTGCGTCTGCGCTGCTCGCCAATGAACTCCACCATCCACTCGTCGAGGATGCGGTACTTGTTGATATTCTGCACTGTTACAGGGTCGGGATCGTTCCCATTCTCGAAATTACGCCGACGCACTTGGTTGAACAGGTCTGCCGCCCCCTGCTTGTCGCCCAGCCGGTATTTGCACTCTGCGAGCATGTAATAGATTTCAGCCAGACGGATGACAGGCTGGTCAGGGTTGAAGGCCAGCTTTTTGTCGGTATTGTCGGGTACCGGCAGTTTTACGAGTCTGACCCCCGAGTTTTCCTCGCCCGTGTTGATATTGGATGGCAACTCGCTCACAGAAGCGTATTCTCCGTCTTTCACCTTTTTGAACTGAGCCACCTGGTCCACGAATGAGAGCACCTGTCCGGGATACTCGAATAGCCCGGTACAGCTCACCGTAATGCCAGAGCGCGAGATGCGCTGTGCCTTTCCGAACACGAACATGCCCTCATACTCGCCATTACCTTTATACACGTACATCTTTTTCCGCAGGTCCTTGTCGTTGAATTTGGCAAAAGGTCGGCCGAGCTTGTAGAAGTCGGCATCGGTATAGGGGTCACCCGTTGGCTTCAACGAGGGCTGCAGGTGCATGGCGTCGTTAGATGAGTAGCCGCCCAGGTCGAAATAGTTCTTCATGTTATTATGATAATAGCGCTCGAATTGCCAGGTTCGCGCCCCTTTTGTATTGTCGGAGGGAGCCGACCATATAATCTCGGACGACTTGTTGTTCTCAAAGCCAAAGGGACCATACCAGTTACTTTCCAGTTTGTAATACCCGTACTTGCCGTCAAGGATGTTCTGGCATATCTCCGCACACTTGTCAAAGTGCTGCTCGCCGGTGTAAACCTCTGCATTGAAGTAGAGCTCGGCAAGCAAGGCTGCCGCCGTGGCCTGGTGGGGAAATCCCTCTTCAAGGTCGCCCTGCTTCTTGGGAAGAAGCTTCGGAATAGCCTCAGTCAGCAACTTCTCTATGTAGTCAAAGGTTTCCCTGGCCGTGGAGCGTGGAGCCTCTGTTGTTGTAGAGGTGGTGTAAATTGGCATTGCCCCATAGAAGTCGAGTCCCCTCAGGTAGAAATAGGCCAGCAGCGTCTGCAGTTTCATGAGATGGTCGTTTTTGGTCTCTTCAGTCAGTCCAAACTTTGTGTAATCCAAATCCTGAAGTGACTCTTTGGTGGCCAGCGCAAAGGCTATGCCCTGTCCGGTACCTCTCCAGGTCTCCTGGTTGTTGGGATGAATGGGTGTCCAGCTATGGTGCTGCAATTGCGCATAGCGCACATCATTATAGTGTATGCCTTTTTGGGTCACACACATTTCGTCTGTGGAGCATTCCTGCATGATGGCCCTGTCAAATTCCTGGTACCAGCGCCAGTGGGTGTAAGGCCTTGCAAGGAAAGAATAGATACTCTCCTTGGATGTGAAGTAAGTACTTGGAGTTGTCTCTGAGTACCATTTTTCGTCCAAATTGGTACATCCGGGCAGAAGCAGGAGCACAAGCCCCAAAGACATGAATATATTCCGTTTCATTTTGCCTAATGATTTAATGCTTGTAGTCGTTAGAAGGTGATCTTCATTCCCAATGTGTATCTTCTGGTCTCAGGATAGATGTTGTTGAACCATTCATACCCCGGGTCCAGACCATTGATGTTCACCTCAGGATTCAGTCCGGAGTACTTGGTAAAGCAGGCTACATTTCTGCAGGTGCAGTATATGTCGATGTGGTCAATATATTTCTGCCACTTCTTCATGTTCAGGGTGTAGCCCAGGCTGATGGCATCAATCTTCAGAAAGCTGCCGTCCTCCAGCCAGTAATCGCACAGCTGCTTGACCTCCTTGATATGTCGGTTTTCTATAAACGCGCTGCGTAGCACATTCTGTCCCTCTACCTCAGACAAGCCGTAATACATATTGATGGTGTTGAAAACATCGAAGTCGAGCCAGCTGCGAAGGTTTATGCCCAGCGAGAGGTTCCTGTAGGTGAATGTGTGGTCCCATGAGACTATCAGCCTGGGGATGGCATTGCCTATATACCGCTTGTCGTCATAGGTCTTCTGGCTGCTCAGGATAATGTTTTCGTTGCGGTCATAGAGCAGCCATCTTCCGTCGTTTGTAAGGCCTGCATACTTCCAGATAAAGTAGCTTCCAATCTTTGTACCCTCTTCAATCCTGCCTCCTGAGCCATTTGTTCCGGGTGCGGGAAAATACACCCGGTCCTGATAAGTCTTGTTGCCCCAAAGGGAAGTAATCTTCGAGGAGAAATGCGAGAGGCGCATGCTGGTGGTCCAGCTGAAATCCTTGGTCTTCAGGGGTACGCCCCCTATCTCTATCTCCCAGCCTGTGGTTTTCAGGTCGCCATAGTTCATCGTCGTATTATCGTAGATGGCCGGGGGATTGGGTACCGTGATGTTGTAGAGCATACCTGACACTTTCTTGCTATACACGTCAACCTTGCCGTAGAGCCGGTTGTGAAGCAGCGAATAGTCCAATCCAAGGTTCAGCTCGGCCGTCTGCTCCCAATGCAGGTCATAGTTCACGTTGTTGGCAGGTCCATAGGATACAAGCCAGTTGTCGTTGTAAGGCCAGAGGGAGTTGGAGGAATACATCAGTGTTGTTGCGCTGGAAGTGAAATTGTTGTTGCCCGTAATGCCGTACCCCAAACGCAGCTTCAGGTCATCGATAAACGTCAGATTGCGCATGAAGTTTTCTTTTGATATTCTCCATCCTCCCGAGACAGCCCAGAAGTTGCCCCATTTGTGATTATGTCCGAACTTGGAGGATCCTTCATGACGCAAGCTTGCGGTCAGCATATACTTGTCGTCATAGCTGTAGTTGGCTCTTCCAAAAAATGCAATAAGCCGCTCGCGGGGATATTTGTGCGAATACATGCTCGCCTTGCCGTCTGTGAGGTAGGTGCCAGAGCCCATGTCCCAGGGTCCTACACCATCGACTGGGAAGTTGTAGTTGCGCATGTTGAAATTTTCGGAGTTGCTTTGCCAGAAGCTGTATCCGGCCACAGCCTTCACATTGTGTCTTCCTGCATATGTATGTATAAAGTTGACTGTAGGCTCGAAGGATGTGCTGACGGTCTTAGAGTATCCATGATAGGCGTTGCCACTGTAATTGTTGTTAAGCGACAGTCTGTGCTGGGCTGATGTATAGTGGGTGGCCTGGTAGTCGCGGGTCTCCCAGCCGAATGTACCCTGGGCAAACAGACCGTATGGTAGATTGACTTTGAGTGTGGCATCGGCTTGAATCCACTTGTCTATATTTGCATCCTGCTTCAACTTGACTTCGGCCAACGGATTGTACCAGTCATCGCCTCCCGTAAGGACATTGTAGCCTGTATCCGACGTGCTGTCGTATGCGGGGATAGTGGGGTTCATTTTCAACGCCATATTGAAATAGCTGCTTCTACTCGTCTCATGCCTGTGTGCCTCTCGGTATTCGGTGTGCAATGTCACTTCTAACAGGTTGTCCAGTAAGCTCAGATGCGAGTTGATGCGCCCGGAGTAGTCAGTCCTGTCGTCTCCTATGGCAATACCTTTCTGCTTTTGTGCCAAGAAAGTGGCATATATTTGGGCCGTGTGCGTACCTCCGGACAGGTTTACCACATGCCTGTGTGACAAGGCTCCCTCATTCAGTAAGGCGTTGTACCAGTTGGTGTCTGCCCCATAGTCATCGCCCAAACCGAAGCGCAGAAAATCATTCCTATTCAGTATCTCGGGTTTCCTGACGGCTTGCTCAGTAGACATCTCGCCCGTGTAAGACAGACGGATGGGACCCTCACTTGCTTTCCTAGTCGTAATCAAAATGACGCCGCCTGCTGCCCGTGTGCCGTAGATAGCGCCGGCGGAAGCATCTTTCAGCACATCAATGGACCGTATGTCTTCCTGGCTCAACGAGCGGATGTCGCCGCCGGGAATACCGTCGATGACTACCAATGGAGCCGAGGATGCATTGATGGAGGTCACGCCGCGCAATTGCATGCTTATCCCGGCGTTTGGACTGGAAGTCTCATTGATGGTCATGCCGGAAATCTTGCCTTTCAGAAGACTGGCAACCGTCGCCCCCCCTTGCCCCGGGAGCAGGTCTTTCGATGAGATGGAGGTAATGGAGCTGGTCACCTCGCGGCGCTGTAAGGTACCATAACCCACTACCACTATATCGTTGAGCATCTGTACGTCGTCTGCCAATTTCACTGACATGTTTGTACCGGCCTTCAACTCTTTCGTCACGGCACCTACATAGGCAAACTCCAGCATGGCTCCGGACGGCACGTCCAATACAAATTGGCCGTTGATGTCGGTCACTGTAGCATTATCGGAACCTCGCTGCTTGACCGTTGCTCCTATCACAGGCTGGCCGTCATTGCCGATGACAACACCTTTTGCCCTGATAGTTTTCCTCGCGTTAACTGGTTTTTGTTGGTGGGGTCGGGGAGTAGTCGACATTTTCGAAAGCACAATGTATTTGCTTGGGGTTATGTCATATTTGATTGCGCGGGACTTCACAAACTCTTCCAGAAACGCATGCAGGGTTGCCGTGCGGGCCGCGAAGCTGACTTTTGTGCTTACATCCAAGTCCACCTCGCTATAGAGAAACATATAACCTGTCTGTTTCTCGACCGTGGAGAAAAACTTGGAAATGGTCACCGTTTTAGACGGCAAGGTGATGGACTGGCTACGAGCCATTACCGGCAGACTCACCAGGAGCAACCATGACATGTAGCATATCTTCAGCAGTTGCAGGATGCCTGTTTTGGATTTGGACTTGACAGACCTTAGCTTTAGGTTGAATATATTCATCGGTTAAGTATTAAATGGTTCTGTATTCCTTACAACATACGGAGAGGTTTGCGCATTGTTGGCTACCAGGTGGACAAAGTCGCTCGGGACCAATTGGTACTGTTCTTGCCCGTCTCTCCTTACAATGGCTGCCGCTAAGTAGGCCAGTGTGCGCGACAAGAAAGTCAAATTGAAGAAATTGTTTCATAAGCTTGGTTGTTTTATAATTAGACATCAATATATCCGTATATTCTCCTCGCTCGCATCGTATTCCACGCGGAATGGATGTATCTCTTGTAGCAGTTGCAGCACGTGCCTTACGTTGTTGCCCTGCCGTAACTTGCCTGTGAAGGTGTATCGCTCCACAGATGGATTTGCTATTGTAATTCTTACGTTGTAGTAAGCCTCCAGCTTTTCGGCCAGTTCTTTCATGCTGGCATTCCTAAACGACAGAATACCCTGATGCCAAAGGGTCGGATTCTCTTCTAAGGACCTCACTACATACCTGCCGTCGGACACCGTCACCTCTTGATTGGGAGAGAGAATAACACCTTTTGCGGGTTCGGCCGCGCTGTAAACACTCACCTTACCGCGCAGCAACGCCACTGTGAGCGGCTTTCGAGCATAACCACACACATTGAAATGAGTTCCCAACACCTTTACGATGTTGCCGCTCACAGCTACCTTGAATGGTTTTTCCGTATTCTTTACAACGTCGAACGATGCCTCACCGATAAGTTCTATTTGGCGCTCGCCAACAAACACTGACGGGTATCGAAGCGTTGAGCCGGAATTTACCCAGGCCACGCTGCCGTCAGGAAGAACGATACGCGCACGCTGCCCCTGTGGCACCGAAAGTTCCTGGACTGTTGTCACATTGTCCGCACTACGGAACTGCAAGGCCAGCATCCACGATATGAACACTCCCACAAAAAAAATGGCGGCATACTTGAGCAGACGCAATCCTATAGTATAATGCTGGCGGCGGACTAACCGACTGCGGAATTTGGCATAACTGTCGTTCCCTTCCTGCTCATCCTTCTGGGCCGGATGGAGGTTGCAGAGAGCCTGTACGTTCTCCACGGCCATCAGGTCGCATTTGAGCACAGGATTCTCAAAAGCCTCATTGAGGAACTGTCTCTGCTCCTCAGGATTCAGCAAATGGTTATAGTATCGAATAATTCTATCGTCCATAACAATCAAAATCTATTTATTATTATCCGTTATTCGGATTTTCAATTAAACGAAAACACAAAAAAATGAGAAAAATTAATTTTCCCATTCCCATCCCCAAAGATACTTGCCATAAACGAGCAAAATACCAATGACGGATAACGCGTATATACCTTTTATAAAAATAGAAAGATGAACAGTGGCATGCAGTCTTTAAGTTCCTTACGTAGTTTACGATAGGCTATGCCCATCTGTACCTGAACCGTACTCTCGGAAATACCAAGGGCTTCGGCCACCTCCTTCTGCTTTTTGCCTTCCAACTTGTGCATGACGAATATTTGTCTGCATTTCTCTGGCAGACTATCAATGGCATGTTGCAGCAACTCCTCAATACTCTGCTCGTCACGGAAGTTGGTGTCCATCACCTCCAATGAGTCGTATTTGAGCTGCATGGGCAGGACATAATCAGAGCGGTAGTCCGACATGGCCTTTTGTTCGGCAATCCTATGCTGCAAGGTCTTGAGGCACTCGTTCTTAATGGCAGTAAACAAATAGCTGCCTAAAAACGTGGCACGGTCAAAGTCTTCCAAGCGTTCATAAATGCGCATGAAAACATCTTGGACGATGTTTTCAGCGTCCTCTTCAACCAATACATAATATTGGGCAAACTTAACGGCCCTGTTATGCCAGTTGATGTAAAAGTTCTTAAAGTCGATATCTGTCATATCGTCCGTTTCTCTATCATACGCGAAATTAATGAATTTCTATTATAGACACAAACTTTTTTGTTTTTTTGTTTGTGGGAAATAGAATTGTAGCAACTTTGGAATGGACGGCCGCCTTTATAATTCAAAAGAAAATTCTTCTACCTCAGTCCTGTGAACTCGCTGATAACGCGTTTCATAGATGAATGTCCTACAATGTAATTGGAAGAAAACTGTCGCACCCGACAAACCCTGTGGACGCGGAGGTGGCCTGCTAACCCAAAACCGTTGACAAACGATACATAAAATTAAAAATATTTTCTTTCCAACCCTTGCTGAGAATCGCTTCTTTTCGAGCGAGCGATTCATTGCCCAAAAAGATCGCATTCTCAGGCCATGTTGGTAACACACTTATAATCAAAGAGTTATCAACATTTCGCCCAAATCGTCCCTTTTCTTTCTGATCCATAAGTCGCCTTTCTTATAAGCATCGCACCGCCATTCTTATAAGACAGGCACCGCGATGCAACAAGGATCGCAGTGCGATGCCTATAAAAATGACAGTGCGATGCTTATAAGAATGGTGATTTCCACCCGCGGCTTCCCATCCTTTGAGCCGCTTTACCACCCCTCACACGCCCCTTTTTCGTTCTCTTTCATACCCTTTCCAGTGTCCTGGTTTTTTACTTTTCGTAAATATAAAATTATTGGTGTCCGCTAAAACCTGAACAGTGTGACCAAAATTAAGGCTGAATTCCTCGCTTGGAATCCAGCCTTTTTGTGTTACTTTTGTATTTGT
>ONBC01000015.1 GCA_900315955.1 uncultured Prevotella sp. | reverse complement strand
ATTATTTTTCAAAAATGTTAGATAATTGATGTATGTCAAGCAGAAAGGGCGATGCGGCTCTCATACGTGGCACGATCTTATCACAGACGTGACACGATCGTGACACAACTGAGGCACGATCGTGACACAACTGAGGCAGGATCGTGACACAACTGAGGCACGATCGTGACACAGACGTGGCACAATCTTATCACAGACGTCACTGTTCGTCTCACGCGTCGAAGTAATATCCGAACCCGAGTCGCGTGACGAGATTGTCGGCATAAGGACCGAGCTTCTTACGCACACGCGTGATGTTGACATCCACAGTACGGTCAGAGACGATCACATCCACCGGCCATATCTGCCGTATGAGATCGTGACGGGAGAAAACACGGCCTTTATGCTCAAGCAGCACGCAGAGAATGCCGAATTCTGTTTTGGTAAACTCCACTTCTTCCCCATTGATGACCACTGTCTTTCGGTCGAGGTCTACGACAAGTCCCTGATACTCTAAGGTATGTCGCACTTCCTCTTCCGGTTGCGCTGCTTTGGCGTTGGCTGCGGTCGTACGCCTCAACACGGCACGTATGCGAAGCAACACCTCTCTGATGGAGAAAGGCTTGGAGATGTAATCGTCGGCACCAAGATTAAAACCCGTAATCTTGTCGCTCTCGTTGCCTTTGGCCGTAAGGAAGATAATAGGCACATGCTTGGTATGTTCCTGCTCACGAAGCTTGCGGGCTACGGAGAAACCACTCATTCCGCCCATCATCACGTCCAACAAGATGAGCTGATAGCCTGCGACATCTTTTTCCAGAGCTTCCTCTCCCGAATTGGCGGTATCGACCTGGTAGCCTTCTGTCTCCAGATTATACTTCAGGATCTCACAGAGATCTTCCTCGTCGTCAACAACTAAAATGCGTGTTGCTTCTTCTTTATCCATATACGATTGCAATAATTTATCCTATATATAATCCATCTGAATGATGTTGCAAAGTAACCAATTTCTCTTTACATTGGCGTTTCAGCAAGGTTACAATACTGTTACACGTAAACACCATAGCGTATTTAGCGCAAACCGTTGAGCAACCAATGGGTCAGGATCCGGATATAGTTGTCGGTCTGATCAATAAACGTCATGTGCCTCGCCCCGTCGAGCAGTTCCCACCGGGCATGCGGAATAGCATCATACATGGTCTTGGCTATCAACGGCGTGCATTCGTCGTTGGTTCCGCTGATAACAAGCGTCGGTTGCGCGATCTCATGCAGACGGGCGGTATAGTCAAAGTCCTTGAGTGTTCCCGTCGGTGTATATTCGTTGGGGCCCCATGCCTCTATATACGACTCGAGCCCAAACCGTTTCTTTCGCCGTAAGCATTCGGGACTGTCTGCCGTGATCTCATCCGCATGCAGAGCCGTATAATGCTCATTGGCTTTCAGATAAGCCGGTGCCTCGAAATTGCCGGTACGCACAGCCTCCGCGATAGCCTTTTGTTCGTCTACAGGCATGAAAGCGATGAGCCGCTGTTGCTCATGGCTCCACAGCGCACTCGAGGAAAGGGTACTGGAAAGGATCACTGACTCAACACCTTCTGGTTTACAATCGATCAGATAGGCCATGATGAGCATGCCACCCCACGACTGTCCCAAAAGATGCACACGGTCGAGATGAAGCCATTGGAGCAAGGCGATGAGCTCCGCTGTCCAGGTGCGAAGACTCCACAACTCCTTATGCCCTTCGACATAACTCTCGCCACAGCCTATCTGGTCATAAGAGATAATCTGTCGATGGCTCGTCTCTGCCAATGAGTCGAGCACCTCAAAATAGTTGTGTGTTGATCCGGGACCTCCATGGATGAGCAACAACGGAGCGAGGTCTGTCTTTTCACCCACGATCCTATAATAAGTCTCAAAGCCTTGAAACGGCATTCTGCCTGTAACTACTTTCATCATGAACGAGTATTTATATTGAGCAAAGGTAAATAAAAAATTAGAGAAAGGGCAAACAAAAGTCAACTAAAAAGGCGATCACAAGGATCGCCTTCTTATAGCCGGAACAATTTGCTAATCTTCCATAAACTTCTTCGCCGAGCGCAACTGATGGCGCATCACACTCAAGAACTGCTGTGTTTCCTGCAGGATGTTCAGATAGACCATATCCACCTGTAGGTTCTTGTTGTCGGAGGCTGTCTGGATGCGATTGAGATGGACCTTTCGGATGACGGACAACTGATCTTTGCAAGCGTCAGCCTCAGCAAGGATACTGCGATACTGGTCATAACGGTTGGTCTCGATCTCATCGCAGGTCATCTTCATCAAATTGTTGACCGAATTGCGAACCGGCTCATACTCCTTGACATAAGCCTCAGGAACAGGATTGAAGTTGTTGTCCACATGCTCCTTGATCGGCGCAAGCATACGGCGCAGCGTATAGAAATACTGCTGGTCACTGTTGGCACCGACGTGGAACCACGTGTTTTTCTCAACAGCGACCTCCACCGGTGACTTCTTCAAGCCGAGCATCTCCTGCCTGCGAAGCTTCTTGAGCAATGCCAGACTCTTTTTTAGCCCTGATTCCGACTTACGCAGCCCGCTCACCTTGCGGTTGTTGAATCCGTCCAAGATCTGATTATATTGCTCTAAGGCGTATCGGCAGGTCTTGCTCTGCGTGTCACGCACATGCTTGCACAGCATTTCCCAGATGATCTCCGGGTCGCGGGTGCGCATCATCAGGCGGAAGCTGTCGTCCTCGGCCTTTGTCTGCTCGCTCTTCTTCTTATACTGACGGTTACTGCGCCAGAGCATGAACACCACGAGGGCCATGAAGAGGAACTGGATGATAAAACTGCCATACCACATGCAGAGCGCGACGAGGGCACACGTGATGAAAGCGACACCTGCCGTGATGAACCATCCGCCGATGACACTCAGCACACCCGTCACACGGAACACAGCGCTCTCACGGCTC
Source organism: uncultured Prevotella sp. (assembly GCA_900315955.1). GTDB lineage: Bacteria > Bacteroidota > Bacteroidia > Bacteroidales > Bacteroidaceae > Prevotella. Next base: position 34,972 of record ONBC01000015.1, on the reverse strand, counting down.
CAGGCACGGTCGGCCAGACTGGAACCCATGGCTACCATGAAGGTGACGTAAGTGGTAGAAAGCGGCAACTTGTGGTTCGTACCGAAGGTGATAAGCATGGAGGCAATGACAAGGTTGACGGCCGCACGCACAATATCAAAGGCTGCGCCCTCATTCTTCGGATCCTCCTCCACGGGAGCCGCATTGGTATCGAAACGGGCATTGATCCACTGACGAACCTTTACCGGGAAGAGATGAGCGACAGACTCGATCATGTTCTGCGTGAAACGGACAATAGCACGTGCCGCCCTACTGGAACCGAACATCTCGTCGCCCTCATCCTGACGCGAGAGATCCACAGAAGTCTTGATCACATTGCGCGCTTTCTTCGAGGTTGCCATAGCCACGATCATGATAATCCCTGCAGCCATCAAATAGAGGGGCGGGGTCTTGGCACTACCCATCAGAGATGTCATCATGAAAGAGTCGGCATTGGCACCGTGCGCATTCGTCGTGAAGTCAGTCCATGAATCGAGACCGGCAAGAGGCACACCGATAAAGTTGACAAGGTCGTTACCGGCAAAAGCCATGGCAAGGGCAAAAGTACCCATGAGAACCGTGAACTTGAAAATATTGATCTTACAGAGATACATAATCTCTGTAACGATAGCCGAAGCAATGAAGGTATAGACAAGCAACATGTTTGTATTCTCATCTATATAATCCTTCACGTTGTCGGGAATATACGGGCTCTTGCCCAAGCCCTTCAGGAAAATGAAGTAAGCGAGAGCGGTGAAAGCTATACCACCGAAGATGGCAATGGTATATTTGCTGTGCTTGGAATAGTTGAACGTGAATATCACACGACTGATCCACATCACGACAACACCCACCACAAAGGAGATGGCCACAGAGATGAAGATGGCGATGATAACCTTGAGAGCCTGGTCCGAATTGACGAGCTCGCTCATGCTGAGCTGATCGTCGGCCACGACTTTAAGGAACGCCAACATCACCGTACCACCCAGCAACTCGAAAACAAGGGAAACGGTCGTGGAAGTGGGCATGCCTAATGTATTGAACACATCCAACACAATGACATCGGTCACCATGACCGCTAAGAAGATCGTAAGCACTTCATGGAAGGAATAGTGGCTCGGAACCATAATACCGTGTCGCGCCACATCCATCATTCCCGTTGACATCACGGCACCGATAACGACACCACACGAAGCAATGATCAGGATCGTACGGAAGGTAGCAACCCGCGCGCCCACTGCCGACTGCAAGAAGTTGACAGCGTCATTGCTTACTCCTACAAAAAGGTCAAAGACCGCAAGGCAGAGTAGGAAAATGACAATGCAAAGATAAATTGTCTCCATAATTAACTGTAATATAAATCTGTGTGCAAAGTTACCTACACCATATTACAGCCATCTTACATCGATGTTACAAAGACGTTACAATTAAAGAGGCTGACCGGAATCCTTTCAACATTGTCTATGCCTTGAGCGTAAAGTCGAAGCGGAGGCCTCCCTTCTCATCGTTTTTCACGCCAATCGTTCCTCCATGCACCCGCACGGCGTTCTTCACAATGGCAAGTCCGAGACCCGTACCTCCCATCTTCCGGCTGCGGCCCTTGTCAACCCGGTAGAAGCGCTCAAAGAGCCGGGGCAGATGCTCCGGAGGAACGCCGATGCCATCGTCCTTAAACAGGAAATGCCAATAGCCGTCATCTTTCCGTTCCGCTGTCAGGAGGATATGCGTGTTGGATCCGGCATAAGCAATGGCATTATCGGTAAGGTTGCGGAAGATGCTGTAGACCAATCCACTGTTGCCATGGATTACTATCTCGTCGGGAATGACACACCGCATAGACATTCCCTTTTGTTCAAGATTGAACTGACTTTCACGCTCCACCGTGCGTATGATCTCAGCCACATCAATCTCTTCAAACGTCATCATGTCGGCTCCGTCGTCGAGGCGGTTGAGCGTAGACATATCGTTGAGCAAAGCCGCTAACCGCTTGCTCTGCGCGTAGCACCGTTGCAGGAAGAGGTCGCGGGTCTTGTCATCAATATGCGGATTCTCAAGGATCGTCTCCAGATAGCCCTGGATGCTTGCCACGGGCGTTTTCAACTCATGGGCGACGTTCTGTGTAAGCTGCCGCTTGAGGACCGACTGCTCCTGCTGGGTCTTCTTGAGCCGGAGATAAAGCTTCACGATACGTTCAGCCGTGTCACCCAACTCATCGTTGGAAAAGGTGCCAAGGGCCTGGCTCCATTCCTGATCGAAAGAGGCTGAAGAGAACCCCGGAGAACTCGCGCGCGCGGCAAACTGGTTGAGCTTCGTGATATTGCTGCCAATGCGGTTCGTGAACCGGTAGAGGACCAAAGTAAGCAACACGATGACGACCAACGCGAACCAGATGTAATGCTGGTCAGAACGAAGGTTCCTGGCCAGATCCATATTATAAGGCAAAGCCGAACGGACGATGATCTTTTCCTGCGGATAATAGGTGGCACAATAGAAGTAATCCTTTTTCAGGGTACGGCTGCTGCGGTCTACCGAGAACCCCATGCCTTTCTTCAACGCCTGTTCCACTTCTGGCCGGTGTGAATGGTCAGACATGGTGCGGTAGTCTTTGTTCGTGTCATAAAGGACCTTTCCCGACCGGTCGATAATGGTCACTCGCAGACTGGCAAAAGAGCCTTTCCGCAGGTAGGTATTCAGAAAAGGGTCCATGGCCTTGTCGTGATTGAACAGCAGGGCATCGTGCAACTGGTTGTTGCAGTCTTGCAGCCGCAGCGTCAGCGTCTCTATCTTGTACTGCCGCTCACGATACTGCTGGAACACGATAAAAGCAATGGCAAAAAGCAAGAAGAGAGAGACGACGCTCAGGTAAAGCTTATTGCCTATGGTGAATTTTCTTTTCATAATATCCGTATTTGCGACAAAGTTAACAAAATCTTACCAATATTGAAACAGCCGTGTGCTGATATTCACAGAATTGTAACATTCAACCGTAGACAGAGAACAACGCAAGAAAGACAAAAGGGACGAACCATTGGTCCGTCCCTTCCCATATCATATCATTATTCTACTTCTTTTTGTTCTTGTCATGTTTCCCATAACCGTAGCCATAGCCGTAACCGTAGCCGTAACCATAACCGTAACCGTAACCATAGCCATATCCATGCCTGTGACCACCGCCCTCAGTACCATTGAGGACAAGCAGCATGTTACGATATTTGTTCTCCTTGTAAAATTTCTCAAGCTCCGGAAGCATATTCCGCTCGAGCAATCCGGCACGAACAATGAAGATGGTTCTGTCGGCGTAACTGGCCACAACCTCTGTATCTGCAACGACTTCGACTGGTGGACAGTCGAGGAAGATATAGTCGTATTGCGGGCGAAGTTCATCCAACAGATCCTTCAAACGGCCATTTCCAAGCAACTCTGCCGGGTTTGGAGGAATCACTCCGATAGGCAACACAAAGAGGTTGCCATTTCCACTGTAGGGACGCACAAGGCCAGAAAGCTCTACATTCTTACCCACCAAATAGTGAGAAAGTCCAACCTTAGGAGAGCCCACGATGGTAGACGAAGCACCCTTACGCAAGTCACAGTCGACAATCAACACCTTCTTCTGCTTTATAGCAAGCGACATGGCGAGGTTCTCTGTAATGAACGACTTACCACTGTTAGGATTGAAGGAGGTAACAAGAATGACATTCTCCTTTCTGTTGCCAGGTGTGACAATTTCCAACTTGGTACGCATCACGCGGAAAGCCTCATTGACGATATTATGCTCACCCTCCTGCACAACAACATTTGTATGACTTTCTTCCACTTTCTGCCAAGGCAAACGGAACTTCTTCTTGACAGCCAATGGGATCTCGCCAATGAAAGGTACCGTAATGTCCTCCAAATCCTTCTTGCCGCGAAGTTTTGTATTCATACTTGCTCTCAAAACAATGATACCAATAGGAATGGCAAGACCAAGGATGAGAGAAATCAGCAGAATCATGTTCTTCTTCGGTGAAATAGGAACCATTGATCCGAACGGAGCGGAGAGTACACGCACGTTGTAAGCGGTGAAAGCCTGAGAGAGCTCATTCTCCTCACGCTTCTGCAGCAAGAAAAGATAAAGCTGCTCCGTCACTTTCTGCTTACGGCCTACACTCTGCAAATACTTCGACTGCGTAGGCACCGAGGCGATACGGCTGTTTGTCTGACTCTCCGTAGCCTGAGCCTGCCCAACCTGAGTATTAATACCCGCGACAAGATTGTCCAGACTTTGGACGATTGCCTTACGCATACCTGCCAATTGCCTGTCATAGTCCTCCACAATGGGGTTCTTGTTAGAAGAGTTGGCAGCGAGCTGGTTACGGTCGAGCAACAACGTATTGTAAGAAGCGATCTGTGTCTCTACGGCCTGGTTATCTATACCAGAATTGGCAGGCAGTAACTGACGGGAATGCACATCCCTAACCAGCATGTTGCGTATATACTGAGCCATAGAACGTTGCGTGTTCAAATCCAACAATTCTTTACTGTTATCCCTACTCTGCTGCAGATAGAGCTGAGCCGTAGATGCCTCATCAGGGATAAGATGAGTACTCTTGAATGTAGAAATGTCTGCATCAAGACCTCCCAGGCTCTGCTCGATCTCCGCCAAGCGCTTAGTAATGAACTTAGAGGTAGCGATAGCTACTGCATTCTTATCTTTAACCCAAGACTCCTTATATACATCAATAAGCATATTGATAATATCCGTAGCACGCTCTGGAATATTATCCTTATAGGCAATGTCAATGACTGTGGCCTGCTTGTTGTCAAGGTCAGCCGAGAGGTTTTTCTGAACAGCCATAGTCATATCATAAAGCGTAGAACGCACAACTTTGATAGGCTTGACATCTTGGAAGACAAAGGAGCCATAGTTTGCTGTCGGAGTAACCATCACATTGCCTACAGGGGTATTGACAACAGCGTTGATGCGCCCCTGAACTTCAGACTTGTCATCTTCTACAATGCGACTGTCTCCTTTCCGCTTAAAATTTGTCATGATGAAAGAACCGTCAGCTTTAAGCGTCAGCTCAAAGCTCGCTGCCTCATCAGCGGAAAGACCCATGAAACGAACCTTTACGGGCAGCGTCTTTCCATAGAGTTCTACAGGCTGAAAGGCACCTTTCAGAAAATAGGTCATATCAAGACCTAAACGTTTACCAGCCTCCATGATGTTTGAAGGAGCTTTAATGGCCGCAAGCTCATTGTTGACATTGGTCTGAGCACCACCTAAGCCCATATTGGAGAACATGGAAGTGACATCAGAGCTCATACCCTGCGTCTTACTGTCATCCTTGATCAGCAAAACAGCGGAACGATTGTAAATCTTTGGAGTGCGAAGATAATAGTAGAATCCTAAGCACACACACACCACCACTGAAAGTAGAATCCACATCCAATTGGCAATGCACATACTCAAAATATCCCTGAAATTGATGGACTGTTCCTCTTGTTCCTGGTTTAAGTTCTCTATTTCTGCCATTGTTGTTTTTGTTGTTATAACAGAATCAAATCAACTAACTATAATCTATCTATGTTTACGTATCCGTCCTGTCTTATTTGAACAGCAAGACCGAGATAGAAGTCAAGAGTGAAGCGATAGACACCCAGAAGGAAGTAGATGTCACGGTATTGCCATTGACTGTTCTCTGACGTTTACGGGTATCATTCGGCTTGATGTACACCACATCGTTCTGATGGATATAATAAGCGGGAGACGAAGTCAACTTCTTCCAGTTCGTAAGATCCGTCGTATAACTCACCTGCTGACCGTTAAACTCACGCATCACCATCACGCTGTCGCGCAAGCCATAGATTGTCAGATCACCGGCCTTGCTGATGGCATCCAACAAAGTAATCTGATCATGGTCGATCGTATATTGCCCGGGATGGGCGACCTCACCAATCACAGAAAAGTACATCGAACCATAATCAATGGACACCACTGGATCCTTGATTAGATCACGCCCTATAAGCATGCCTTTAATGAGTGCCGCCAATTCTTCTCTCGTCTGTCCACCGACATGAATCTTACCAAGGACAGGGAAGTCGATATCGCCTTTCGTATCAACCGTATAGAGAGACACTTGGTTATAAGAAGAATTCACACCTGTAATGGTCGCACCAGCCTGATAAGTAACGACAGGAAGATTGAACAGCGCAGCGAGTTTGGGATCCTTACTGCTTACAATAATAGAGAATTTGTCGCCAGGCTGGAAGGAGATAACGTAAGGTTTTACGGTACGAACGGTATCTTCCGATTTGACATCCTGAAAATAAGAAACATCTTTAATGCTTCCGCAACCAACAGCGAGTAACGTCAGGCACAAAGAAAGGCCTAAATAGAATAAGAACCGTTTATGCATGCGAATAAAAAAACTTAATTTATGTGCAAAGTTAGATATTATATTTATAAGTTCAAAACTAATAAATATTATTTAAGACTAAATAACACTATAACCTTTCTGAGTAACTGTGAATCCATTTCTGCCTGAGTTCCCTGTTGCGGACCGTCTCTTCCCCCTACCTACCCGCCCCCTCCTTCTACAGGATCATACTGCGAACGAAAGGCATTTTGGTTTTTCTTACAATCTAAAGCATGAGAAGGACGTGGAAAACAAAACAATGACATGAATTATTTTTACAAAAAGTAAAATATCTTGACAATGAAACTTTGTGAAAGAGAACGCGAAAGGGTGGTCAGAAAGGCGAAAAACAAGTTCGTTGGATAAGAAAGAGAGATAGACTATCTACCTTTCTATGGTTATGTCACTGACATTTAACAGTTATGAAGGTCACATAACCGTTGAATGTCAGCGACCTAACAGCGTTAGGTATACGACCTAACCGTAGTAAGGTCGGCCATTTGGAACGGCCGGAAAAGTCTCTTAATGGCAAGAATTATATAAGCTGCTGATTGACAAATATTTACCAACTCGCTCCGTGTTCGCGTTCTTTTCGTCCGACCTCCCCTTCGCTTGAAAAGAACCGATTCTCAGAGGGGGTTGAAAAAAATAAAATTTGACACTTACACATCCTAACACAATCCCAAGAGCTATCTGTTCAAATCACGGCATCCGGCTGCAGACTTTCCGAACATGAGCCTATGAAAGTCGATTTTCAATGGTTGAAACATCTAATATATGGCAGAGGAGCTTGCAAAACTACGACCTTCCCAACTGAATAGCTCCCGTCAAAATTGCACTGAATATAGCAAGGCTGTTAGGACTCTCCATCTTCTTGCAATGCATAAAAATTACATAATATGTCGTTTTTAGTGCAATTTTGCATCAGATCGTAATATTATTCACCAAAAAGATGGGAATATGAAAATTAATACCTAAATTTGCAATCGTAACACTTTAACAAAGAATATATGACTCTTGATTTGAACATGCTCCAGCGTTTCTACGCTACCTACTCTTCCCGAGTGAAAGCGGCAAGGGTTCAGTTGAACCGTCCTTTGACCTATGCGGAAAAAGTGCTATTCGCACATCTTTATAATGGGTTCCCCGCAGAACCTTTACGTCGAGGCGAATCGTATGTCGACTTTCGGCCCGATAGAGTCGCGATGCAAGATGCAACCGCCCAGATGGCGCTCCTGCAGTTCATGAATGCCGGCAAGAGTCATGTTGCCGTGCCGGCTACCGTACACTGCGACCATCTTATCCGGGCAGATGTGGGCGTGGAGAAAGACCTGCCAACGGCCAAGGCCAATAATAAAGAGGTGTATGACTTTCTCCGGTCAGCCTCCGCCAAATATGGTATCGGCTTCTGGGCTCCCGGCGCAGGAATCATCCATCAGGTCGTGCTTGAGAACTATGCCTTCCCCGGTGGCATGATGGTAGGAACCGATTCACACACGCCCAACGCCGGCGGTCTGGGCATGGTCGCCGTAGGTGTAGGAGGTGCCGACGCTGTGGATGTACTCACGGGGCAGGCTTGGGAATTGAAGCTCCCGCGTCTCATCGGTGTGCACCTGAAAGGACAGCTCTCGGGATGGGCATCCCCTAAAGACGTGATCCTTGAGATTCTCGGCCAGCTGACTGTCAAAGGCGGTACCAACGCCATCCTTGAATATTTCGGTGAAGGGGTTGGCAGCCTCTCCGCCACAGGCCGTGCCACGATCTGCAACATGGGCGCGGAGCTCGGTGCGACCTGCTCCATCTTCCCCTTCGACGGCCATTCGGCTGACTATCTGCGGCAGACGGGACGCGACGATGTAGCGCAGATGGCGCTCGCCAGCGCTGCCGACCTGAAGGCAGATGACAAGGTATACGCTTCCCCCGAGAAATATTTCGACCAGCTCATCACGATAGACCTCTCCGCCCTTGAGCCGCATCTTAACGGACCGTTCACCCCCGATGCCGCCACGCCTATCTCAGAAATGCGCACGAAAGCACCGAAAGAAGGCTATCCGCTGAAAGTGGAAGTAGCGCTCGTGGGCTCCTGCACGAACTCTTCTTACCAGGATCTGGCGCGCGCGGCCTCCGTGGCACGTCAGGCTACAGCCAAACACATTCCCGTCAAGGCGGAGCTGATCATCAACCCCGGCTCTGAGATGATCCGCTACACGGCGGAACGTGACGGCATCCTCGAAGATCTCAGAAAGATTGGCGGTGTGATCATGACCAATGCCTGCGGTCCTTGCATCGGACAATGGAAGAGACACACCGACGACAACACGCGCAAGAACTCTATTGTGACCTCGTTCAACCGTAACTTCCGCCGCCGCGCCGATGGCAACCCCAACACCTACGCCTTCATCGGTTCGCCGGAGATGGTCGTGGCACTCGCCATCGCAGGCCGCCTCGACTTCAACCCTGCCGTGGACAAGCTGACGGACAAGGACGGCAACGAGGTGAGGCTCGATGAACCGTCGGGCAACGCCTTCCCCCCGAAAGGGTTTGACGTGAGCGATGGACAGACGGTGAGCAATATCGAACAGTTGGAGAAAGAAGGACTCTTCGTGCCACCGCACGAGGATAATGACGTTGAGGTCGTGATCCGCCCCGACTCCGAACGCTTGCAGAGGCTCGCGCCGTTCCCCGCATGGGATGGCAAAGACCTCATCGACATGCCATTGCTCATCAAGACCCAAGGCAAATGCACAACGGACCACATCTCCATGGCCGGGCCCTGGCTCCGCTTCCGTGGACATCTGCAGAACATCTCCGACAATCTGCTCATGGGCGCCGTCAATGCTTTCAACGGTGAGAGCAATCATGTGAAGGATCAGCTCGACGGACAATACAAAGAGGTGTCGTCGGCTGCCAAGGACTATAAGGCGCACGGCATCCCCAGTATCATCGTGGCCGAGGACAACTACGGTGAGGGCAGCTCGCGTGAACATGCCGCCATGGAGCCTCGCTTCCTCAATGTCCGTGTGGTCCTTGCCAAGAGTTTCGCCCGTATCCATGAGACGAACCTGAAGAAGCAGGGCATGCTTGCCCTCACCTTCATCAACAAGGACGATTATGAGAAGGTGCAGGAAGACGACCGCATCTCGGTAACAGGCTTCGCGCAGTTTGCCCCGGGCAGCCTCCTCATCCTAACGCTCAAGCACAAGGATGGCAGTGAGGAGCTGATCCAGGCGCGCCACACTTACAACGACCTGCAAATAGCCTGGTTCAAGGCAGGGAGCGCGCTCAACTACACATCGATAAAAAGTAAAAGGGTAAAAAGGTAAAAAGGTAAAAAGGTCGAAAAAGGTAAAAGGGTAAAAGGGTAAAAAGGTAAAAAGAAGATAAGACTATGAAGATAACAAAGACCGATAGGAAACTGAATGTTCCCGATAATCCCACCATCCCTTTCATTGAAGGCGATGGTGTAGGTGCAGAGATCACGCCCGTGATGCAGGCTGTCGTGAATGCAGCTGTCGAGAAAGCCTACGCTGGCAAGCGGCAGATTGAATGGAAAGAGGTGCTCGCCGGAGGCAAGGCCCATGAGAAGACGGGCGAGTGGCTCCCACAAGCCACGATGGATGCTTTCCGCGAGTATCTCGTAGGTATCAAAGGGCCGCTGATGACCCCCGTAGGCGGTGGCATCAGGAGTCTGAACGTGGCGCTGCGCCAAGGTCTGGACCTCTATGTCTGTCAGCGCCCCGTGAGGTATTTCAAAGGCATCGAGAGCCCCGTGAAGCATCCGGAACATGTCGACATGTGCATCTTCCGTGAGAACACCGAAGATATCTATGCCGGCATTGAATGGGAGGCGGGCACGCCCGAGGCAAAGAAGTTCTACAATTTCATCCACGACGAGATGGGCGTCAACAAAGTCAGGTTCCCCGAGACCTCCGGCTTCGGCGTCAAGCCTGTGAGCCGTGAGGGCAGCGAGCGTCTTATCCGTGCCGCCATCGACTACGCGTTGGCTCACGACCGCCAGACCGTGACACTTGTGCACAAAGGGAATATCATGAAGTTCACCGAAGGCGGCTTCAAGAAATGGGGGTATGAGCTCGCCGAGCGCGAATACAAGTCAGCGCTCGAGAGCGGATGCCTCGTCATCAACGACTGCATCTGCGACGCGTTCCTTCAGAACGCGCTGCTCAAACCGAAGGCTTACAGTGTCATTGCCACGATGAACCTCAACGGCGACTATGTCTCCGACATGCTCGCTGCACAGGTAGGCGGCATCGGCATCGCGCCAGGCGGCAACATCAATTATCAGACCGGCCATGCCATCTTCGAGGCTACGCATGGCATCGCGCCCGACATCGCAGGGAAGGACATCGTCAATCCTTCCAGTATCATCCTCTCAGCTGTGATAATGCTCGACTATCTGGGATGGAACGAGGCAGGGAAGCGCATTGAGGATGCCCTTGAGCGACTGTTCCAGCAAGGCATCGCCACAGCCGATCTCGCACGTTTCATGCCCAACGGGAAGAGCGTCGGCACAAAGGAGTTTGGTAACCAGTTAATCGCTACGTTATGAAAAAGGAATATTTAGTATATAAGCTCAGTGATGAAGTAAAGGAAGCCTGCAAGATACCCCGTGAGGCCTTCACGAAGTATGGTGTGAAACGCGGCTTACGCAACGAAGACGGCTCGGGCGTGCTCGTAGGACTGACGAATATCGGTAATGTCATTGGGTACGACCGGAGCGAAGACGGTAAGCTCACCCCTTGTCCCGGCCGCCTCTACTATCGCGGCTACGAGCTCGACGACCTTGTCTCACCATTGTTGAAGGAGAAGCGGTTCGGCTTTGAGGAGATTGCTTACCTCCTGCTCTCCGGCAAGCTGCCCGACAAGGAGGAACTGGACGCCTTCAAGGAACTGCTCAACGACAACATGGCACTGGACCACCGTACGATCGTGCACATCATCGACATCGAAGGCTCCAACATCATGAACATCCTTGCGCGCTGCGTCCTGGAGATGTACACCCTTGACCCTAACCCCGACGACATCAGTCGCGACAACCTCATGCGACAGTCGATAGAGCTCATCGCCAAGTTCCCTACCATTGTGGCTTACGCCTACAATATCTACCAACACTCCGTCCGCGGCAGCAGCCTGCATATCAGTCACCCGAAAGAGAATTTAGGCATCGCCGAGAACTTCCTCTACATGCTCAAGCACAACTATACGGATCTTGATGCCCGCATGCTCGATCTGCTGCTCATCATCCAGGCAGAGCACGGTGGCGGTAACAACTCGACGTTCACCGTACGTGTGACGAGTTCGACGCGCACTGACACCTATTCGAGCATCGCTGCCGGCATCGGTTCACTGAAAGGTCCCTTGCATGGAGGTGCCAACATCAAGTGCATCAACATGTTCCATCACCTGAAGGAGAACATCTCCGACTGGAAGAGCATCGATGAGATCGACACGTATCTCAACCGCATGCTGCACAAGGAGGCTTACGACAAGACCGGTCTCATCTATGGCATTGGCCATGCTGTCTATACGATGAGCGACCCGCGTGCCGTAGAACTCAAACGCTTAGCTGGTGAGCTCGCCAAAGAGAAAGGGCGTATCGATGAATATGAATTTCTTAAACTCATCGAGCAGGAAGGTGTGAAATGTGTCACGGCATTCCGCAAATCGGACAAGCCGATCTGTGCCAACCTTGATTTCTACAGTGGATTCATCTATGAGATGCTCGGCCTGCCGCAGGAGATCTACACCCCGATCTTTGCCATGGCCCGTATCGTCGGTTGGACGGCTCACCGTATTGAGGAGCTGAACTTCGAAGGCCGCCGCATCATCCGACCCGCCTACAAGAATATCTTAGAGCAGAAAACGTACGTACCGTTGGACGAACGGTAAAGAAAGGCAGGAGGGCATGAAGTCCGGAAGTCGCAGAAGTCCAGTCATATGCTTAAACAACAATTAAGGTAATGACTGGACTTCCGTGACTTCCGGACTTCTGTTATACAAATTGAAGCAAAGGTTATCAAAAAACGAACTCCTTGATTGTCTTCCAAACAATTTTCTTTTCCTTTGCACACAGAAATAAAACAAATAGATGCAGGACAAGACCATATTAACGATCACAGGTAGTGACCCTACAGGTGAGTCGGGTATCCAGGCGGATATCCGATTCATCGCTGAGCTCGGTTACACGGCCGTCTCCGCCATCACGACGATCACCCTCCAGAACACCCTCGGCATTCAGGAGTTTCACGATCTGCCGGCGAGTGTCGTAGGCGGTCAGATCGATGCCCTTGTCAACGATATGCAGCCTCGTGCCGTTAAAATCGGTATGATGAGGCGTGTGGAGACCATTGAGACCGTTGTGGAGGCTTTGCGCCGTTATCGTCCCGACTTTGTCATCTACGACCCCGTGCTCTTCTCCAGCCGGGGCGAGCGACTCATGGGTGACGAAGCACTCAGCCTCATCCGCAAGAAACTCTTTCCTTTGTGCTCAGTCATCATCGTCCGGAATCAGGAGAGCAAGGATCTCTTAGGCGATATGGTCTTAGGAAACGTTTGTTTCATCGACGATGATAACCGCCATGGTCTGAGCAATGGCTTCTCTTCCTCGTTAGCCGTCTCACTTTGTGAGGGCAGGACGGTAGAAGAGGCAGTGAGCAACGCCAACGACTTCTGCAAACGACAACTGGCTGGAACGACCGTTCTGCAAGGCCGTAGCACACAGCTTTACAACGACTTTGTGACCCTTGTCCGGCAAGAGTTTGCTGTCAAAAGCGACGTTGCCTCCTATGCTGACCAACTCAACGTGAGCAGTGCCTATCTCGGTCAGGTCTGTCGTCGCATCGCCGGGCGTAGTCCTAAAAACATGATCGACGATGCCATTGTCAAAGATATTGAGCGCCAGTTGACAAAAACGCCCCATACCATCCAGGAGATCGCGTTGAGCTTGGGGTTCTCTTCTCAAGCCCACCTGTCTAAGTTCTTCAAGAACATCGTGGGGACATCACCCAGCGAGTTCAGAATGGGAAATGGAAATGGGAAATGTGAAATGGGAAATGTGAAATGTTAAGTGTTAAGTGAAGAGTGAGAAGTGAAGGGTGAAGAGTGAGAAGTGAAGAGTGAAGAATAAATTAGGAAACTAAATAGAAGAACAATGGAAGACAGAATGACATTGAACCGCAACCTGGCTCAGATGCTCAAGGGCGGTGTGATTATGGACGTTACAACGCCGGAGCAGGCCAAGATCGCTGAGGACGCTGGTGCCTGTGCTGTCATGGCCTTGGAACGTATCCCGGCTGACATCCGTGCAGCGGGTGGCGTAGCCCGTATGAGTGATCCGAAGATGATCAAAGGCATTCAGCAGGCCGTGTCTATCCCCGTGATGGCCAAATGCCGCATCGGGCATATCGCCGAGGCACAGATCCTGCAGGCTATCAACATCGACTATATCGATGAGAGTGAGGTGCTGAGCCCTGCCGACAACGTATATCACATCGACAAGACAAAGTTCAAGGTGCCGTTCGTCTGTGGCGCCAAGAACCTGAGCGAGGCGCTGCGCCGTATCGCTGAGGGCGCTACGATGATCCGTACCAAAGGCGAACCGGGCACGGGTGATGTCGTTCAGGCCGTGAGCCACATGCGGCTGATGCAGAGTGAGATCCGCCGTCTCGTGGGCATGGCAGAGGATGAGCTCTTCGAAGCTGCCAAACAGTTGCAGGCTCCTTACGACCTCGTGAAATATGTACACGACCATGGCAAACTGCCTGTCGTCAACTTCGCGGCAGGTGGCGTGGCTACTCCTGCCGATGCCGCTTTGATGATGGAGCTCGGGGCTGAGGGTGTGTTCGTAGGCTCCGGTATCTTCAAGAGTGGCAACCCGGCTAAGCGTGCAGCCGCCATCGTCCAGGCTGTCACCAACTATAAAGACCCGGAGAAACTCGCGGAGCTCTCAGAAGACCTCGGACCCGCCATGGTAGGTATCAACGAGGAAGAGATCAAGGTTCTCATGGCCGAGAGAGGTAAATAAGGAGGAGCGCAAACCATGCGAATAGCTGTATTAGCTTTACAAGGTGCTTTCATCGAGCACGAACAGATGCTCTCACGCCTCGGAGCAGAGGTCTTCGAGGTGCGGGAGCGCTCCGACTGGGAGCAGCCGAAAGACGGGCTGATCCTTCCCGGCGGAGAGTCGACGACACAGGCCAAGTTGCTGAACGACCTCGGACTCTTGGAGCCGATAAAGGCTGACATCCAAGCAGGACTTCCGGTCTTCGGAACGTGCGCCGGCCTCATCCTGCTTGCCGACAAGATTGAAGGAGAGCCGGAGAAGAGGTTCGCCACGATGGACATCCATGTACTCCGCAACGCCTACGGACGACAACTCGGCAGTTTCCGTACAGAGGCGGAGATGAAAGGTATCGGTAAGATACCAATGACCTTCATCCGCGCGCCTTATATAGAAGAGGTGTACGGCGGGGCTGAGGTTTTAGCGACAGTGGATCATCATATCGTCGCTGCCCGACAAGCCAACCAACTGGTCACCGCCTTCCATCCCGAACTTGACACGGACACACATGTACATAACTTCTTCCTTAACATGATAGCATCACAATAATAACCAAGCATTTCGTTTCGCATCTACAAATCTACCTCTACCTACCAGACTTACCCTTCTTACCTTATGCCATTGTTTTGCGGACGAGTCACTTCATTTACCTACTTTTTGATCACATATATTTTTATCAAAAAGAACGTCTTTTTTATCAAAAAGACTGTCGAATACAAGTATTTTAATACTATCTTTGCAACCAAGAACAATATCAATAATTACGAATAGACTAAAAATTTGCTATATGATCAAAAGCGTCACTTCCAAATATCTGATAGATAACGATCAGGATGTCAGCTGGGGATTGACCATTAATACGGTAGGTTTCCAGCATATTGATCCCGGACAGCCTTATCCGCCCAAATCGCATCCTGAAGGTTACTCTTTTTTAGCAAACAAAGGAAGGACATTGGAGGAATATCAATTTGTCTATATCACAAAAGGCAAGGGATATTTCTCCTCAAAAGGATCTGACAAGAAAGAACTTCAGGCGGGTGATATGTTTCTTCTTTTCCCAGGTGTATGGCATAGCTACCATCCTGACGAAACAACGGGTTGGGATGAATATTGGATAGGCTTTCAAGGATCCAACATTGACAACAGGGTTGCAAACGGTTTCTTTACGCCCGAAGAGCCAATCTTCCATGTAGGTTTCAATGAAGAAATAGTCAGAATGTATCGCAACGCTATCATCATAGCCCAAGAGCAACGCATCGGCTATCAGCAGATGCTTGCGGGTATCGCCAATGTCATTCAAGGCTTTGCCTATGCGCTTCATCGTCATAACACCTTTGAAGACCCAGTAGCTGCTCAGCAAATTCAGCAAGCCAAAGTAATCATGATGGAGAAATTCGCGCAGGGCATCAGTCCGACGGATGTTGCAGCGGAAATCAATATGGGATATTCCAAATTCCGCCGTCTCTTCAAAGACTTAACTGGATATGCTCCCTTGCAATACATTCAGGAGTTGAGACTGCAAAAAAGCAAAAAACTGCTGCTCAACACAAGCCTGTCACTCACTGAGATTGCAGAAGAGATAGGCTACGACAATGCCGACTATTTCTCCACAGCGTTTAAAAAGAAGAATCGCGTCACGCCGGCAGCATATCGAAAGAATAGCCTTGAAAGATTAAGACAGTAACAAAAACTAAAAACTGAACGAAGGGAAAGACTGAAAAATATGAAGCAATACTTAGCTATAGACTTAGGCGCGACCTCGGGTCGCACCATGATCGGAACACTCGACAACGGGCGCGTGAGCCTTGAAGAACTCACTCGCTTCGGCAACCCACTCATCCCCATGGGCGGCCATCTCTACTGGGACCTTTATGGCCTTTATCGTGAGATCATCCACGCATTGAAGATCGTGGCACAGCGACATATCCCCATCGTGAGCATTGGCATTGATACCTGGGGGTGCGACTTCGCACTCTTTGGTGCTGACGGGGCGCTGCTCCGCAACCCGTTAGCTTACCGCGACCCACACACTCAGGGGATGATGGAGAACTTCTTCAAGGAAAAGATGTCGAAAGAAGAGGTATACAAGCGCACGGGCATCCAGTTTATGAACTTCAACAGTATCTTCCAGCTCTACGCCATGGAAGCGCACAAGGACGCAGCCCTGAGATCCGCTGCCAAGATCCTCTTCATCCCTGATGCGCTTGGCTATCTGCTTACGGGCAAAGCCGTATGCGAATACTCTGTCGCTTCCACGGCACAGCTGCTCAACCCCATGACAGGCGACCTTGACGAGGATCTGCTTAAAGCCTTAGGTATCAGCCGTGACAAGTTTGGCAAGATGACGGAACCGGGCACGATCCTCGGTACCCTCACCCCAGCGTTGCAGGAGCTCACGGAGCTCAAGGCCATCCCCGTCATCACCGTAGCAGGCCACGACACGGCGAGCGCTGTAGCTGCCGTACCCGCTAAAGACGAGCACTTCGCTTATCTGAGCAGCGGCACCTGGAGCCTCATGGGCATCGAGACCCCGCACGCCATCATCAACGACAAGAGCCTGGAGCGCAACTTCACCAATGAAGGAGGTATAGAGGGTACGACCCGGTTCCTGAAGAACATCTGCGGAATGTGGATCTACGAATGTTGCCGCCGTGAATGGAAGGAGCAAGGTCTCACAGGACTGGAGCACAAGACGCTTCAAGACAATGCCTTGAAGGAGGCTCCCAAACGGTCCATCATCAACCCTGACGACCCGTGCTTCGCCGCCCCGAAGTCGATGCTGGCTGCTATCCGCACTTATTGCGAGACGCACGGCCAACCCGTTCCAGAGACTCCTGCACAGACCTGCCGCTGCATCTTCGACTCGCTTGCCCTGCGCTACAAGACCATCTGCTCGTGGCTTCAGGAGTTTGCACCGTTCCGGATAGACACGCTCCACATCATCGGCGGAGGCTGTGTCAACGAAGTACTCGACCAGCTCACGGCAGATGCTCTCGGCATCCGTGTCCTCGCCGGACCACAAGAAGCTACAGCCCTCGGAAACATCATGCTGCAAGCCAAAGCCCATGGCGAAGTCAAAGACCGCTGGGAGATGCGCGAGGTCATTGCCAACAGCATTGAACTGAAAGAATATAACCCAAATAAATAACCCAGTGCAAATGGTGGCATCCCTGGCCACCGGCACCCTTAAAAACAAATCATCATGAACTCAGAACAGATCAAGAAAAACTACGAGATTGCAAAAGAACGTTATGCCGCACTCGGTGTAGACACCGACGCAGCCCTGAAGATCCTTCAGTCGACTCCCATCAGCCTCCATTGCTGGCAAGCCGACGATGTGGTAGGCTTTGAGCGCGGTGAGGCTGCCTCAGGCGGCATCCAGGCTACGGGCAACTACCCCGGCCGCGCACGCAACATCGACGAACTGCGTCAGGATATCGATAAGGTCCTCTCACTCCTCGGTGGTAAGTTCCGTTTCAACCTCCACGAGACCTACGGAGAATTTAATGGCAAGTTTGTTGACCGTGACCAGGTAGAACCCAAATATTTCGAGGGATGGATGCAATGGGCGAAGGAGCGTCACATGAGTCTCGACTTCAACTCCACGTCTTTCTCTCATCCTAAGAGCGGTAACCTGACACTCGCCAACCCCGACAAGGAGATCCGCGACTTCTGGATAGAACACACGAAGCGTTGCCGCCGCATCGCGGAGGCCATGGGTGAGGCGCAGGGCGACCCCTGTATCATGAACATCTGGATTCACGACGGAAGCAAGGACCTCACCGTGGAGAAATACCGCTATCGTCAGATCCTCAAGGAGAGCCTCGACGACATCCTCTCTGAGAAACTGCCGCACATGAAGGATTGTCTTGAAGCTAAGCTCTTCGGTATTGGCTTGGAGGCTTTCACCGCCGGCAGCCACGACTTCTATGCAGGCTACTGCTCGAAGAACAACGTCATCTACACCCTCGACACGGGTCACTATGAGCCTACGGAGAACGTCTCGGATGCCATCTCCTCGCTGCTGCTCTTCGTGCCGGAACTCATGCTCCATGTGAGCCGTCCGATGCACTGGGACAGCGACCACGTGACTCTCTTCGACGACAAGACACGCGACCTCTTCGCAGAGCTCGTACGCGCCAACGCCCTTGACCGTGCCCATATCGGTCTCGACTATTTCGATGCGAGCATCAACCGCATCGGTGCATATATCATCGGTGTTCGCGCTGCTCAGAAGAGTCTGCTCGCCGCTTTGCTTGAGCCTATCAAGACGCTCCGTAAGTATGAGGATGAGGGCAAATACTTCGAGCGCCTCGCCCTGTTAGAGGAAGAGAAGACACTGCCCGTTGGTGCCGTCTACGATTACTTCAACCTCACGAACAACGTGCCTGTGGCTGAAGACTATCTCAAGGAGGTGGAGCAGTACGAGAAAGAGGTACTGAGCAAGAGATAGAAGAATGTTAGAATAAAAAACTATTATGGAAATAATAATAGGCCTGCTGATCATTGCGATAGGCGCGTTCTGCCAGTCAAGCTGCTACGTGCCCATCAACAAGATTAAGTCGTGGAGTTGGGAGAGCTACTGGCTGGTGCAAGGTGTCTTTGCCTGGCTGGTGCTGCCTTTCCTCGGTGCCTTGCTGGCCGTACCAGCGGGACACTCCCTCTGCGAGTTGTTCACGGAGAGCAACAGTTTTAATATCTCGATGACCATGCTCTTCGGTCTGCTCTGGGGCGTGGGCGGCCTCACCTTCGGTCTCTCCATGCGCTATCTCGGTGTGGCGCTCGGACAATCGATCGCCTTAGGCACTTGTGCCGGGCTGGGTACGATCATGGCCCCCGTGCTCATCAATGTCTTCTTCCCGGATTCTGATGCCCTGAGCCAACTCACGGGCTCAGTCATTGCAGGCGTAGTCGTCACGCTGCTCGGTATCGCCATCATCGGCTATGCGGGCAAACTGAAAAGCGACTCACAGCCGAAGGACGTGCAGGAGACGGCCGTGAAGGAGTTCAACTTCCCCAAAGGCATCGCCATTGCACTGCTTGCCGGCTTCATGAGCGGCTGCTTCAATGTAGGGCTGGAGTTTGGCAAGGATATCAATTTCGGTGACCTGACACAGGATATGTACAAAACGCTGCCTGCCACGATGCTCGTCACCTTCGGAGGATTCATCACCAACGCCGTCTACTGCCTCTGGCAGAACCAGCACAACCACACATGGTCCGACTATGGCAAAGGGGAAGTATGGGGAAACAACCTCATCTTCTGTTTCCTCGCCGGTGCGTTGTGGTACAGTCAGTTCTTCGGGCTCTCGCTCGGCAAGGGGTTCCTCAAGAGTTCTGCGACCCTGATGACCCTCTCGTTCTGTATCCTTATGGCACTCAACATCGTCTTCAGCAACGTCTGGGGCATCATCCTCAAGGAGTGGAAAGGATGTAACCAGAAGACCATTGGCGTGCTCCTCTTGGGTATCGCCGTGCTGATCCTCTCCTGTTTCCTCCCACAATTTTTAGGATGATCATAACATTAAATTCATTTACAGGGGCGGTCAGTGGAACCGTCCCTGACAAGCATAAAACAAGACTAAATTATTAACTATCCAAATGACAAATATTTTATCCAACCGCCCCGCTTTGAAAAAAGAGATCGACAAGATTGCGGAGGTCGCCGGCTATCTGTGGCAAAACGGATGGGCAGAACGCAATGGTGGCAATATCACGGTGAACATCACCGACCTCGTTGACGATGAGATCCGTCAGATGCCGGCTATCAGCGAGCCTATCGCCATCGGGGAGAAGCTGCCACACCTCAAGGGTGCCTATTTCTTCTGCAAAGGCACCGGCAAGCGCATGCGTGACCTTGCACGCTGGCCCATGGAGAACGGCAGTGTCATCCGTATTCTCGACGACTGCGAGCACTACGTCATCATCGCCGACAACCCCGTACTGCCAACGAGCGAGCTGCCTTCACATCTCCTTGTCCATGACCATCAGATCGCGACCAACAGCGGCTATAAGGCCACGCTCCACACGCACCCCATCGAGCTCGTCGCCATGAGCCACAACCGTAAGTTCTTGGGCAAAGACGTTCTGACGAAGTTGCTGTGGAGCATGATCCCCGAGACGAAAGCCTTCTGTCCCTTGGGCCTCGGCATCGTGCCTTATGAGCTCCCGGGGAGTGTCAAACTCGCTCAGGCCACACTCCAGGAGCTGGAAGACTATGATGTCGTCATGTGGGAGAAGCACGGAGTGTTCGCAAAAGGCAAGGATATCATGGATGCCTTCGACCAAGTCGACGTACTCTCAAAGAGTGCCAAGATCTACATCGACAGCCGTGCGATGGGCTTTGAGCCTGAAGGCATGAGCGATGCACAGATGAAGGAGATGAAGGAGGCGTTCAACCTGCCGAAGTGATAGATGTTGATTGGCGACGGCGCCTAAGTGGAAATGACAACTTAGCAAACATCCCACAGTCACCCATCAAACGGTTATTTGATAAACCATAAAACATTAATCATACAATGGAAAAGAAAAACAATCTGCGAAAGATGGCTTTTGCTGCATGTGTGGCGTTAATGGTACCTTTCAATACCTATGCCGCTCAGACTTTCGTCGGCAAACGCGTTAAGGCGCTTAATGATGCCGGCTGGAATCAGTCTCAATGGATTGCCGCTGCCAATGCGCCAGTGGTCACCGGCAAGATCGATGACAGTAAGAATTGCCGGGCAGCAGATGGAGCAAGTTTCTTCATCACTGCCATGAAGAACAGCAAAAAGGTTACCTCCGTCAAATGGATGACAACAGGATTGGGCGTATATATTCTCTACATCAATGGGAAAGAAGTTGGAGAAGAAGTCCTGAAGCCAGGATTCACTGATCCCTACAAGACGAAGCGGTCCTTCACCTATGACATTTCTGATGCCTTCAACAAACAAGCCGGAGCCGAAAACCAGTTTGCTGTTCAGGTGACACCCGGATGGTGGGCCGACAAGATTGTAACCCCTCATGGACATGATGGCATGCTTGGGAAGAAATGTGCCTTCCGCTGCGTGATAGAAATTACCTTCGCCGACGGCACGAAGAAACTCTTCGGCACAAACACCCGCGATTGGAAAGCAGGCATCGCAGGGCCGGTAAAGCATGCTGCCATCTTCGACGGAGAAAGCTATGACGCACGAATCAAACCCGGCTATCTTTCAGCGGCATCGCTGACAACGCCGGAGGTAAGCACAGAATTTAAGGGAGAGATCCTGCCCTCCGAAGGAGCTGAAGTGTATATGCGCCATGATCTCAAACTGGATCCTGTCAAAGCTTATGTTTGGAAAGATGTGACAGGACGCACTGACAGCACTTATGGTAAAGTCGTCGTCATGCGACAGTATAAAAAAGGTCAGGAAATGGTTCTGCATGCAGGCGAAAACTTAGTCGTTGACTTTGGGCAAAACTGTGCAGCCGTTCCTTCCTTCGTCTTCAGTGCCAAGGAAGGTACGACGCTGACTTGTCTCCCCGCCGAACTACTGAACGACGGCAACGGAGCAAAGAAACGTGGAATGGACGGGCCTGAAGGCAGCTGCCACCGCACCAATCTGCGCATTCCCGACAAGGGTATGCAACTCTTCTACACCTTCGGTGCCCAGCCAGGCTTCGTATCGTTCTATCCCCAGTGCACCTTCTATGGTTATCGTTTCGTGACCATCTCTGCCACTTCGGACGTGCGTATCAAGTCTATTGAATCCATCCCCATAACCTCTATCAATAAATCGTCTGAGGCGGGCACCATCACTACCGGAAACGGCCTCATCAACAGGCTCATCGCCAATGTCCTCTGGGGACAGCGCTCCAACTACCTCTCGGTGACCACCGACTGTCCTCAAAGAAATGAGCGGCAAGGCTGGACCGCCGACACGCAGGTGTTTACCGAGACAGGTACGTTCTTTGCCAATACCGACCGCTTCTTCCATAAATGGATGAGAGACATGCGCGATGCGCAAGGTACCGACGGGGGCTATCCCGGTGTGGCGCCTAACGGTCAATACGGCGCAGAGAAAATGCGTGTTGGATGGGCGGATGCCGGAGTCATCGTGCCCTGGACGATATGGAAACAGTTTGGCGATAAAGAAATCATCAATGAGAACTGGGAATCGATGAACAAATTCATGTCATTGGTGAACCGCACGAAATATGATGTCCTTGCCAACCAAAAGGACAACGGCAATTATCAGTGGGCCGACTGGCTCAGCTATGAACCTTTGGAGAGCTGCAGCGGCAGAGCTTTTGCAAGGGATGAAAATGGGAGAAGTGTGCTGAAAGCTGATGCCCTTGTCTACTGGAACTATCTTAGCGCTTCTTATTGGGCGATCGATGCCGCCATGATGCGCGATATGGCAAAGGCTACTGGCAGAGATGAGACACCGTATGAACAGATGCTGCAATCGGCACGCAACTTCTTGAAACAAAACTTTCTTGACAAGGACGGCAACTTCATCTGCGACATTCTCAACAGCATGCAGACACCTGCCTTGTTCGCCTTGAAGAACGACCTTGTTGAAGGAGAGGCCAGAGAAAGGATGCTCAATCGCTTGCGTGATAATTTCAAGGAGCATGACAACTGTTTGCAAACCGGATTCTTAGGTACCTCCATACTGATGCAGACGCTGACAGACAACGGTATGTCCGATATTGCTTATGAACTCCTCTTCCAGCGTAAGAATCCAAGCTGGCTCTACTCTGTAGACAACGGAGCAACAACCATGTGGGAACGTTGGAACAGTTACATGAAAGACAAAGGAATGGGTCCGAGTGGCATGAACAGCTTCAATCACTACGCCTATGGATGCGTCGGTCAGTGGATCTGGGAGACCGCTGCCGGTATTGCAGCCGATCCCGAACAGCCGGGGTTCAAGCACATCATCATGAAGCCCATACCCGACAAGCGACTGGGATATCTCAATGCTACCTACCATTCTGCTGCCGGAACAATCAGCAGCAATTGGAAATATAAAGGCGACAAATGGTACTGGACCTTTACCGTGCCCAAAGGCGCTACAGCTACGGTCACTCTCCCCGGAGAGACTACGAGCAAAGACTATACGGAAGGAACCTATCACCTGTCAAAATAAAGCTGATCGAATGTGCATGAACGCTCAATATCTTTGCCACGGTATATTGAGACAATATGTGGCAGACGATGATATTGAACGAAGCGCTAAACGTAAAGATTTATTTTTTGAAACCCCCACTGAGAATCGCTTCTTTTCAAACGAATGAGTGTTTGGCCGAAAAGAAGCGATTCTTGAGCCAAGTTAATAAATAACTATTAATCAATGCGTTATATATAATTGGCTTTTAGGAGGCGTTTCGAGAACCTTCAAATCGCCGACATTTAACCGTTAAGTCACCGACATTTAACCGTTAGGTCACCGACATTTAACCGTTAAGTCACCGACCTTTAACCGTTAAGTCACCGACCTTTAACCGTTAGGCCAATGACCTAACCGTTAAAGGTCGGTGACATGAACTTAAAAGGCACAGTCTCCTACCCTTTTTCCCCTATTCTTCGGCGTTCATACGTCCTTTTCGCTTTCTCTTTCACACATTTTCATTGTCCTGACTTTTTACTTTTTGTAAAGAAAAAGTGAAACTTATCTATAAGTTTTCAAAGGTCTTTGCCTGACAACATAAGGCCTTCCTGCCAAAAATACGTTCTTAGGAAAAAATCGATGCGTAGGGTACATGCGTACACGGTTCATGCGTGCAGGATCGGTCCGTGCATTATGGTTGATGTATGAAAGCATCAATCTGCTTGTAACGATTGTAAACTTTCGCATTCTTCACCTGGCGCGTGTTGGTGTCAATAAGCATCACCGGCGGCACGTCGCCATTATGGTTATAGGTGTCCCACTGCGGGAGTCCGGGGCCATTGGGGTTGCCGTTTCTGACAAAGTTGATGTATATCTGTTGAAAGATCTCAGAGGTGGCATAGTCGTCGGCTGTCCACGGGAAGGCCGTGTTTGTCGAAAGATTACCCATCGCATACTCAATGTCAGCAGAATGGATAGCCGTCGTGGCAGCAGGCTGCCGGGGAGCATCGTCTTTGACATCGACCGTACCACCGGCGAGTCCGGGTGCCTTGCCCTTGACCTGCATGTTCGGGCGCGGATGACAGTAGACATAGCGGTATACAGGTGCCTTGCTGCTCTGACGCACCATGTCAGCCCATTTCCACGTGGCATAGGCGATGAACATGTCACCGCCGAGCGCCACTCCCTTTTCACCCAAGAGGTCGGCATCGGTGTGAATATCATAGAGGTTGTAAATGGTATTGGCATCTGTACCAAAATAACCGGCAACAACAGCGCTGAGGCCCGCCATCGTCGGAGCCTTGCCCGCAGCAAAGGCTGTGATCGGAAGCTCACCATTGTTGTTACCCAACAGGCAAGGAACCTGCGACTGCCGGCCCTCGCTGATGACCTTGTTGGGGTCTTCGGTCAGGAAAATGCCGTCAATACATTTCGTACCCTCGCCGAAGACATTGCCGCTGAGTTTGCTCAGCTCTTCAGCAGAGAGCCTGCGCATGTCGCTTAGTTTCTTCAGATGGTTCTTCCTGGCCCATTCCGTTCCTTTCTGCTCAGCCTCCTTCAGACTGACCGGTGTGGCATTGGAGACGATGGCACCACTGGAGCACATGTAGCCGTTGATGAGATCACGCGACAACGGTGAGGTAGTCAGGGCACAGACCGATTGAGAACCAGCCGACTCGCCGTTGATGGTGATACGATTGGGATCACCGCCGAAAGCAGCAATGTTGTCTTTCACCCATTTGATGGCTGCCGCCTGGTCAAGCCAGCCTTGGTTGCCATGACAGCCCTCCTTCGACAATTCGGGCAGGGAGAAGAACCCGAAGATGCCCTCACGGTAATTGGCCGTGACGACGATGATGTTGCCGCGACGTGCCAGACGAAGACCTTGGTAGCGAGGCTCCGAGCCACTGCCCGCCACGAGGCCGCCTCCATTGAAATAGATAAGCACCGGGAGTTTCTCGTCCATTGCCTTGGCCGGAGTCCAGACGTTGAGATAGAGGCAGTCTTCGCTTTTGCCGTTGCCTTCAAACTTCATGTCCCCGAAGATGTTTTGCTGCATGGGATCGGGACCGAAAGCCTTTGCCGGTCGTACACCGGTCCAAGCCTTCACAGGCTGTGGCGCTTTCCAACGCAGGTTGCCCACCGGCGGCTGAGCAAAAGGAATGCCGCGGAAAATCTTCACACCGGAGGAGTCGATACCTTCTATGGTTCCGTCACGATAGGTCACTTGCGGACCAGACTGTGCCATTACCCCTAAAGAGAAGAAAAGGGCAAGCAAAGCTAATACATGGTTTGTTTTCATCATTCTGTTTAACTCTATTATTAAAATGTACATCTTCAACTATAATCCTTCGGACTGACACCAAAATGCTTTTTGAAAGAGCGCGAGAAAAAGGCAACCGAAGAGAAGCCTGCCTGAGAGGCAACCTCGGTGACATTAAGTTTGCCTTCCGCATAATGGTAGCACTCTGCATGACAATTCTTACGAGATTGGCCGATTGTTTTGACAGCTCAGGTGCCTTGCCTAACATGGCAAGCGGGCCGGAGATCATGGTCAGCGGATTGCGAAACTCATGTGAGATATTGGCAAAGAAGTCCATGTTCATCTTGTTGACATGCTGCTCATGCTGCCGTTCCCGCGATGCTCAGCTTACGTTTGAATGTCAATCCTTCAAGCTCGCAAAGCTCATTACCGAAGAGAGCGATTACACGTCCATCTTTACGCTCTATCATACAAGCAGCTCTCGACGACGCGGCATTGCTGTGATAATGCACGAACCTGCCATTGCCCGCATAACAATCTATTCCCTGATCCGTCATCACCCACATATGAGTATTGCCACGATAGATTTTCAGCACATTGTCGGATCGGAGCGAAGCCGTATCCAAACGGTCGTGTCTCAGTTGTCTGTAGTTTGTTCCGTCAAAGATGTTAATGCCTCTGTCTGTGCCTATCCATAAATAGCCCAAGGAATCACGTTGTATCGATGACACTGTATTACTACTGAGAGATGAAGAAAATGACACCTTACCGCCATCGCTGGGGCTGATGCTATGGCGGCTGCATCCTACAACAAACATAAGGATAATAGGAAGCAAGATATAAAGAGACTTTTTCATACTAAGTTTTTGCAAAGATAATGATAATATCTCTGCTTTCCATTATTTTCCTTGACTTTTTTCTAATATCTGCTTACTATAAGACAAAGAAGCAAACACAGACTTCTTTTTATTAATAACACTTTGGTATATAATAAGTTAATATAACTTCAAGCCAAACCTCACGCTGAGCTACAGTTCCAAATATCACTATGCAAACGTGCATTATGTCGGCATGTCTCTCGCCGGCATCGGTCAGGCAACAGCTACAAGCGGATTTACATATGCCGCCCCTGACAAAGACCACAAAGCAGGCGACATCTTCACCGGCAACTATCAGACCCGATACATGATGGGCAATAACGGACAGGAGCGTGCATGGTACAACACCGCAGAGCTGAAGGGCAAAAACAGGGCTCACTCCTGGCGCTTAGGTGCAAACATCTGGTGGATGCTGCCAAAGGATGACAACAGCTCGGCTATGTTCACCCATACGGTGGAGAAAGACCCGATGTGGCTGAACCTTGGCGGGCAACAGTCGTTTGCCTGGAATGTAGGTGGAGAATATTACGACATGAATGAGCTCAAGACCGCCCTTTATGCTTCCGACGACTGGCAGGTCACCAACCGCCTTTGGCTCTCGGGTGGCATCAGACTCGAATACTACAAGCTCGGTGGACGTAACGCCATGGCCTGGGGCAACACGGCAGGCACGGAAATCGCGCATCCCGAGAATATGCGCACCACGGGCTGGACGCTTAAGGACGCCACCCTCACCCCGCAGAATCACAAGTTCTTCCTTCCTGCGGTAGCATTCAGTGGCCGCTACACGATAGCACAAGGATTTGGTATCCTCTTCGAGGGTATCTATACGAAACAAGCGGCTGGCTCACCCAACTTTGCAGGCTCTAACATGCCGAACACCGATGCCATCAACACTTACTTTGGCAACGCCGGACTCTTCTGGAATACATCATGGATGAAATTGGTATCACAGTTTTCTTACATCAAGAAGACCAATTACCAGCGAAACGTTCAGTTTACCAATCCCAATAACCCCAACGAGGTTGCAACGCTTCCCACTGCTTACGCAGTGCAGACCACAGGCTGGACCACAGACGTTGTGCTCACTCCGTTCAAAGGCTTCAACTTTCATGGCCTGCTGACACTTCAGAGCCCGAAGTTCAAGGACTTTGATCTCTCTGCTACGTTCAGCGACGGCTCGAAGGGCGAATACAGCTTCTCCGACAACTACACAACGGGCGTGAGCAAAGTTATCGTAGAGCTCGACCCAAGCTATATGTTCTCTAAATTCCGCGTATGGGCGAGCCTCCGTTACCAGAGCAAGCAGTATATCAACCGTACCAACTCCCTCTACTTCAAGGGACGCTGGGAGACCTTTGCAGGAGTTGATTATAAACTTAACAATCACGTCAATTTCGGCCTGCAGTTTGTCAATCTCTTCAATCAGAAAGGAGCGAGCGGCTCTATCGCCTCTGCAGACCTCGTGACAGAGACATCACAGTTTGACCACTATCTCATGTCTGGCAGCTACATCCGGCCGTTCACCGTAGAGTTAGCTACACACATCAATTTCTAAGAAGTCCATCCGACCGCCAGCCTCTAAAACAGACGGCGGTCAGGCACTAAGAAAGATCAAACATATACAACATTCAGAAACAAGTTCATCCCTTGCGAGGTTCGGCTGGCAGGATTAGAATCTTTCGTCTGCTTAGCGACTATAGTCACCGACAGCCTCTCCTGGCCACGTTTAGCCTCGCAAACGGTTGAAACGATAACAATGTCTTAATCATGAAAAAGCATACAAGAACATTCGTACAGATGCTTGTCGCTATGGCAATGACTCTGATCTGCTGCAATCTTTCAGCAGCAAGCAACAAGCCACTTACAAAGACTCAAGTGGCACAAGGCAAGATCGAAGGATTTCAGGAAGGTAATCTTGCTGTTTATTATGGCATTCCTTATGCCTTGCCACCAGTAGGCGAGCTGCGCTGGAAGGCTCCTGTGCCGGCAAAGGCTTGGAAAGGAACCCTGAAAGCGACAAAGCCGAAGGCCGCGCCCATGCAACCGAAAAACCCGGGCGATCCCCGCAAGTTTGACATTTCTGAGGATTGCCTTTACCTCAACATCTGGACTCCGGCTCAACGTGCCGGCGAGAACCTTCCCGTCATGGTCTGGATCCATGGCGGAGGCTTTATCACAGGCACAGCCATGATAAACCCCAAGCACCTCGTGGACCGGGGTGTCGTCGTGGTAAGCATCGAGTACCGCACAGGAGCACTTGGCTTCCTCGCCCTGCCCGAGCTGTCGGCGGAATCACCAACCCACACTTCAGGCAACTATGGACTGATGGATCAGATTCTCGGTCTGAAATGGGTAAAGAACAACATTGCGGCTTTCGGCGGAAATCCTGACAAAGTGACGATATTCGGCGAGTCAGCAGGTGCCATTTCCGTGAGCATGCTCTGCGGCTCACCCATGGCAAGAGGTCTTTTTCAGGGGGCTATCTCTGAGAGTGGCGGCAACTTCTGCCCCACAGACAGCGTACGCTTCAACAATGACGGGAACAGGGACATGAAAGGTGCTGAGGCGCATGGCCTCAATTTCATGCATCGAATGGGCGCTAACAGCCTCGCCGAAATGCGTAAGATAGACGCTGCGAAACTGGTCAACGGCCCTGCAACGACAGGTGTCGGAGGCTTTTGGCCGTGTGTGGACAATGTGGTACTCTGCGATCAATATAAGTTGTATGAGCAAGGAAAGTTCAATGACGTGAATGTCATCATCGGAACCAACTCGGATGAGGGAACGATGTTCGTTCGTCCCGTCAAGGTCGCCGACTATGAAGCCCAGGTCAGAAAAGTATATGGCAGATGGGCCGACCGCGTGCTGCAGCTTTACCCCGCTGCCACGGAGGAAGAGACCTTTTATGCTCAGGCCGACCAGTTCCGGGAGACTGCCTTCGCCTGGCCATCGTTCGCCTGGGAGCGCCTGCAGCAGGAGCATGGACACGCTAACGTCTTCGTTTATTATTTCGACCAGATGCAGCCATATTGCTTTGGCGGGCCGAAGTTCAAGGCACGCGGCGCAGGCCATGGCACTGACATGGATTATGTGTTCGGGGAGCCGTTATTTCTCCAACCACTGACAGGAAAAGCCAAAGAGCTCTCCGAAAAGATGATCACCTATTGGACCAACTTCGCTAAATATGGCAATCCCAACGGCGACGGATCAGACAACAGTCTCCTAACGTGGCCGCTCTACAACCAGGACAAGACCACAGTGATGCACTTCAAAGACAACAAATGCGACATCATCGCTGTGCCCAACCGCGAGAAGTTGGAGTTCTGGCAGGACTACTATCAATGGAAGCGTGATAACTGGAAAGACAGATAACTGTGCATATACGTAGAATTTTGGTGTTTTTCACCATCTTTCTCTGTTCACTGATGGCCTCAGCACAATATTCAGCCCCCTCAGAGGGTTGGATAGCTGTGCCTGGGGCAGGTGACAGAAACTATGGTGTATATGTCTTCAAACGGGAGATTGTGCTTTCAAGCATATCCCAGCCCATGCGTGTCTGGGTTTCGGGCGACAACCGTTATAAGCTTTTTGTCAATGACCAAATCGTCTCCATAGGTCCAGCTCGTAGCGACATCAAGCACTGGAACTACGAGGAAGTAGATCTTGCTCCTCACCTTCATGCGGGCAACAATAAGATTGTGGCCTTGATATGGAATGAAGGACAAGACCGGGCAGTAGCCAACATGACCTACAGAACTGGATTCTTTATGCGGGGCGTCGACAAAGCTGCGGCTGTCTTCAACACCAACTCCCAATGGAGATGCATAGAAGACAAGGGCTACCGTCCGGTGCCCGTTCAAGTTCCCGGGTATTATGCGGCCGGTCCAGGAGAGCGCGTTGACAAGCACTTCTCCATATCTTCGCAAACGAACGACACTGAATGGAAGAAAGCGACCGTGATCAGTGGTCCCAATTACATAAATCAGTCGGGAGCGTTCGGAACTTATCCCGGGTGGATGATGAAGAAGTCGGAACTGCCACAGCGGGAACTTCGTTTGGAGCGAATGGCTGAAGTGCGGGAATCAAAGAACGTCAAAGTCGGCAGCGGCTTTCTCAGAGGGACGGCTCCTATTACCATCCCTGCCCACACTACGGCGACGGTCATCATCGACAACAAAGCAGAAACCAACGCCTATGTCACCTTGAAATTCAGTGGCGGTGACAACAGTAAAATAGCCATCGGCTACACAGAGGCTTTCTATGAATCCAAGCCACACTCCTTGATGGAAACGCCATCAAAAGGAAACCGCAATGACATCAAAGGCAAAGTCTTCATAGGACGTACAGACACCATCATCAGCAACGGTCTGGCTGACCAGGTGTTCACGACCCTCCTGTGGAGGACCTACCGCTACGTGGTGCTCACCATCACCACAGCCGAACAGTCGCTGACACTCAACGACATCTATGGCACCTTCACGGGATATCCCTTTCAACAGACCGCCAGCATCACAACCAATAACAACGATCTGAACCAGATCTTCCAACTGGGATGGCGCACGGCACGGCTCTGCGCCATAGAGACCTACATGGACTGTCCTTACTATGAGCAGATGCAATATTTCGGTGACTCGCGCATTCAAGCACTCGTCACGCTGTACATGACCGCCGACGACCGTCTCGTCAGGCAACTTCTCGATGCCGGAGACTGGAGCCGCACCGCCAACGGGGTGACACAGAGCCGCTATCCGGCTTCCATCGAACAATGGATCCAACCCTACGCCCTACATTATATATATACGATGCACGACTATATGATGTATGGCAACGACACCAACTTTCTGAGATCAAAACTCATTGTTGAGCGAACAATATTAGATTACTTCCATCGTTATCAAAGTGACGACGGACGACTCAGGGACTTGCCCGGGTGGAACTTCACCGACTGGGTGGACAACGACGCGAACTGGAAATACGGTGTGGCACAGCCGGGAGCCGACGGCTGTAGTGCCGTGTTGGACTTCCAGCTTCTCTATGCTTACCAGATGGCAACCGACCTGGAAAAACAAATAGGGATGGACGCTCTGGCCGATGACTATCGGCTGAGAGCCAGTCGGCTGAAACAATCCATTCTGAAGCAATACTGGCGACCGGAGGCAGGACTCTTTTCCGACCGAAGCGACCGCAATGTCTTTTCACAACACACCAACGCACTCGCCATTCTCACGGGTACCGTACCGGATTCGGCGACTTTGTCCATTGCACGGATGATCGAAGCCGGCTCAGTAACAGGAAAAGGAGCAAACGTAAAGACCTCATATCATCTTGCCCCGGCCTCCATCTACTTCAAGTACTACACCTACCAGGCCATGGTAAAGGCAGGACTCGGCGACAACTATCTGAAATGGTTAGGTGTTTGGCACCAGTATCTGCAGCTCGGTCTGACCACCTGTGGCGAGACATCCGATGTCAACTCCACGCGCAGCGACTGCCATGCTTGGGGCGCCAGTCCCAATATTGAGTTCTTACGCACCGTGCTCGGCATCGACAGCGACGGCCCATGTTTCTCTCGCGTCGCCATCAGTCCGCATCTCGGCGATATCCAGAAGATCGGCGGAACAATGCCCACACCCCACGGTAATATCACCGTAGACTACGATGCGAAAGACGGACAACTCTCTGCTACCATAACATTGCCGGACCAAGTCTCCGGCCGACTGTTATGGAAGGGAAAGAAGGCGCTGTTACACGGCGGAACCAACAAGATAACAATAAAAAATTAACGATAAGACATGAGAAAAAGAACATTGACCACCCTACTGCTAATCGCAGGTACCCTGACGGTCACAACAGCTCAAACGCCCCCACAACTCAATGCCGACAACATCGACGAGATTGTCAAAGCCATGACACTGCATGAGAAAGTACTGCTCTGTGTAGGAACTCACCGGGCCGCTGACCAGTCGCAAGGCGGCAAATATGCCGATGTCGTACGTGGTGTTGCCGGAGCCACCATCGGCATTCCCCGTTTAGGCATTCCCTATACACTTTTGGCTGACGGACCGGCCGGACTGCGTGTTGAGCCTGCACGCCCCTACGACAGCAACACCTATTATTGTACACATTTTCCCATCGGCACCTGCCTGGCCAGCTCCTGGAACACCCGTCTCGTGGCAAACGTTGGATCCGCTATCGGTGACGAGGTACACCGCTATGGAGTTGATGTTCTCCTTGCTCCCGGGGTCTGCATCCAGCGCAACCCGCTCTGCGGCCGCAACTTCGAATACTATTCCGAGGATCCTGTCTTAGCAGGCAACATAGCAGCCGCCTATATCAACGGCGTACAGAGCCAGGGGGTCGGCACCTCCATCAAGCACTTTGCTTTCAACAACCAGGAGACCGCCCGGCTGGGCAACAACGCTATTGTCAGCCAGCGTGCTGCCCGTGAAATATATCTGAAGAACTTTGAGATTGCCATCAAGAAGTCGAAGCCCTGGACAGTCATGAGCTCTTATAATCAGGTCAACGGCAAGATGACAAGTGAGCGCCGTGATCTGCTGACAACCATTCTCCGAGATGAGTGGGGGTATGAAGGAATCGTGATGACCGACTGGGGTGGTGGCCGCGACCCTATCCGCCGTCCGCATCCGGGCAAGGTGGGGCTGTCTGCTTTCAACGGCTTAGCTGACCGTGCTGCCAATATCGAGGCAGGAAACGACCTCATTGAGCCCGGTGGCGAGGACGACATTGAGGATATCGAGCAGGCGGTGAAGAGCGGTCGTCTCAAAGAAAAATTTTTAGATGAATGCGTGCGCAACATGCTTCGTTACATTGTCAAGACCCCACATTTCAAAGGCTTTCAGTACAAGAACGACCCCGATCTCAAAGCTCACGCCCTCGTTACCCGCAATGCGGCTGCCGAAGGTACGGTGCTTCTGAAGAATGACGGCGTGCTGCCTCTCTCGAAGAATGTCAAGAACGTGTCACTCTTTGGCGTAGCCGGCTACCGTCCCATAGCAGGTGGTACAGGATCAGGCAATGTCAACCGCAGGTACACCGTTTCAATCGTCGAAGGGCTACGCAACGAGGGCTATAACGTTGATGAGTCGATGATCGACACCTACACACAACTATTGGAAAAACACGACTCAGCCGTGAAAGCAATGAACATCCTATGGTGGATGCCTGTGCCGGTAGCTGCTGAAGTCGTACCATCCGATCAGCAGACCGCACAAGCGGCAGAAAAGGACGATGTCGCCGTCATCGTGCTTCAGCGCCTTTCAGGTGAGGGACAAGACCGTACGGCAGAAGACTTCAACCTTACCAAAAATGAGAAAGAAATGTTGGATAAAACAACTCATGCGTTCCATGCTCAGGGTAAGAAGGTAATTGTCGTACTGAATGTCGGCGGAGTCATCGAAACAGCCTCGTGGAAGAGCATACCGGATGCCATCCTGGTGCCTTGGCAACCCGGGCAGGAAGTAGGAAACTCTGTTGCCGAACTGCTCTCCGGCAAACTGACGCCCTCGGGCAAACTGCCGATGACATGGCCCGTGCGCTATCAGGATGCTGCTTCTTCCAACGATTTCCCCGCCAATTCGTCCGATTATACGGTGGAGGGCGATCAGTCGAAATACAAGGACAAGCGCAACTACGGTTACACCATCTACAAGGAAGGAATCTATGTCGGCTACCGCTATTTCGACACATTCAACAAGGAGGTCAGCTACCCCTTCGGTTATGGACTGAGTTACACTACCTTCAATTATAGTCATGTAACAGCAGAAGCCGAGGGTGACAAAGTCAAGGTATCGGTGACCATCACCAATACGGGCAAGTATGCAGGCAAAGAGGTTGCCGAGGTGTATGTCACTGCGCCCAAGGGCAGCGTAGAGAAGCCCGCTGTGGAGCTAAAGGCTTTTGCCAAGACCCGATCATTGCAACCGGGAGAAAGCGAGACCCTGACAATGACTGTCGACAAGCGTGACCTTGCGTCCTTTGTAACCAAAAAGAGTTCATGGGTCGCCGATGCCGGCAATTATACCTTTAAGGTCGGCTCCTCTATCCGTGACATAAAAGGCACTGCCTCGCTGAGGCTGACAGGATACAAGGAAAAAGTGCACGACGTGTTGAAAAACATGTAAGAATAGATTATTGATTACTATTGGTGTCCGCTAAATAGATATAACGACTTATGGAATCCCTTTGGTTTAAAGAAATCCCGCTCTAAGCATTATGCGACAAGCCCCTCCTTCAATTTT
>ONBC01000027.1 GCA_900315955.1 uncultured Prevotella sp. | reverse complement strand
TTGCTTATGCCCATATTCAACTAATATTTTATTATCAGAAGTTCTACAACATATTTACTAAGACAGGAAACTACGAGTTCATTACACTCTTTCGTTCTCATCCGTAATCAAATCCTTGAGGTCAACTTCTAAAATCTTTGAGATTTCAAGAAGTGTCTCTAAATCGGGTTGATATTTATTCCGAGCATAGCAATTAACCGTACTAAAGCTCTTGCCTAACTGTTTTGCCAGCCAGGTTTGTGAAATACCCTTGCTATCTAAAACATCTTTTATCTTGTTTAGTTTCATAAATTCACCGAATTTTGCTGCAAATATACATTAAATTTTGCGATAATCCTTATAAATCAAGCTATTTTATGTAAATCATTCCAATATAACGAATGTTATTTCATGTAGTTATTGTGCCTTTACAGCGGAGAAGAGTTGTTTGACAGCAAACGTATGCATATTGCAGAAATTGGGACTGTTGCCAAATCATTACCTCTATTGAGGTGAAAGACTCATAAATAGCTCATTTTAAGCTATTCAGCAGATTTTAGCGTAATTTTTGTTGAAAAAAGATGGAATATGTCAGCCGTAGCATCGTACCACATACGAGGCACGATCGTGACACAGCTGAGGCAGGATCGTGACACAGTTGAGGCAGGATCGTGACACAGTTGAGGCAGGATCGTGACACAGTTGAGGCAGGATTGTGACACAGTTGAGACAGGATCGCGACAAACCTTTATCCCTCTTATGGAAGTAATGGGGAAGCGGGCTCAAAGTCCTTTTAACAACGTGCTCTTTTCTTTGTCGTTTCTTCTTTTTTGTGTAATTTTGCAGGCAAATAGACAAGCGCATCTGTCTTGCCGACAAATTATCTCATGCTATCTCATGGCAAAGAAAAAGATTTTGCTCATCAACGATATGTGTGGCTATGGCAAGGTGGCCTCAGCCGCCATGCTCCCCATCCTCTCTTACATGGGGCACGTCACTTATAACCTGCCGACGGCACTGGTGTCGAACACGCTCGACTACGGCAAGTTCAACCTCCTCGACACCACCGATTATATCATGGGGGTCTTTCCTGTGTGGAAGGAGCTTGGGTTCCATTTCGATGCCATCGCCACGGGTTTCATCGCTTCGGAACGACAGGCGAAGATTGTGTCGGCTTACTGCCTGGAGCAGGAGCATCTCGGCACGCCTATCTTTGTCGACCCCATCATGGGCGATGAGGGAAAACTCTACAATGGGGTTACGCCGGCAACGATCCAGAGCATGAAGGAGATGATTGCCGTGGCAGACCTCATCTACCCCAACTACACGGAGGCCTGCTATCTCACAGGCACACAGTATAACCCGGAAGGTGTGACACGCGACGAGGCTTTTAGTCTTTTGGATGAGCTCCATGCCACAGGCGCCAAGTCGGTGCTTATCACCTCTATCCCTGTTGACGGCCAGCATTGTGTAGCAGGTTACAACCATCTCACAGATGAACATTTTCTGCTTGGCTACACGGAGATTCCCGTCCATTTCCCCGGTACGGGCGACATCTTCTCGGCGGTGCTCATTGGGCATCTGCTCGACGGCATGATGCTGAAACCCTCTACGCGCAAGGCGATGGACGCCGTCTATACGCTCATTGACCGCAACAAGGACAATGAGGACAAGAATGCCGGAATACCCTTGGAGAACTATTTAGGTATCTTATGAACTATATAGCTTCGCTTTTTACCATCCATTCGTCGATACAGACGGTGGTCATCGTGTCACTGATCATTGCCTTTGGTCTCGCGTTGGGCAAGATTAAGGTCAAGGGCATCTCGCTCGGCATCGCCTGGGTCTTCTTCGTCGGTATTCTTGCCGGAGAGATGAAACTGTCCATTGACCACAATATTCTCGACTATATAGAGACTTTCGGGCTGTCGATGTTCGTCTATTGTCTCGGACTGCATGTGGGTCCCAACTTCTTCGGATCCCTGAAGTCGGAGGGAATGGCGCTGAACCTCTGGAGCCTGGTCGTCATCATTGCCGGCACCCTCTTCTCGCTCTTGCTCATCCCCGTCACGGACGTGAGCCTTCCCAACATGGTCGGCTTGCTTTGTGGCGCTACGACGAACACACCGGCCCTCGGTGCTGCCACACAGGCTTTGGCACACCTCGGACTGCCGAACAGCAGTCTGGCTTTGGCCACGGCCGTGACTTATCCGCTCGGTGTCGTGGGTGTCATCGTGGCTATGGTCATCATCCGTAAGTTTTTTGTCAAGCCTGCCGACTTGGAGGTGAAGTCGCTTTCTGACGATGACCATACTTATATAGCCCAGTTCGATGTCATCAACCCTGCTATCGTCGGCAAGACGATAGGAGACATCGCCCATATGACGAACCGCAAGTTCATCATCTCCCGTTTGTGGCGCGGCAAGGAAGTGATCCTGCCGAAAGCCGACACGGTGCTGCATGTCAACGACTCCGTCCTCGTCGTCACAAACAGAAATGAGGAGGAGCCTATGCTGCTGCTCTTCGGAAAGAAGGAAGACCGCAACTGGAACCGGAACAATGTGGACTGGAACGCTATCGACGCTAACGTGGAGAGCCGCGTCTGTGTGTTGACACGTCCGGGACTTAACGGTAAGCGCCTGCGCGATATCCACATGCGGGCAGCCTATGGAGTCAATGTAAGTCGCGTGGTGCGTGGAGATGTCAAGCTCCTGGCCAGTGACGACCTGCGGCTGCAATACGGTGACCGTGTGACCATCGTCGGCAAACACGAAGACCTCGACAATGCCGAGCATTTCTTCGGCAACTCCGTGAAAACCCTTGAAGAGCCTAATATTGGCAGCATCTTCCTCGGCATCTTTCTCGGTCTGGCGCTCGGTACCATCCCTATCGCCATCCCGGGCATGGCAAGCAGCCTCCGTCTCGGTATCGCCGGGGGTCCGATCATCATGGGTATCATCGTCGGAGCCTTAGGCCCGAAGACCCACATGATTTCCTACACCACGCGCTCGGCCTCGCTCATGCTGCGTAAGCTCGGCCTGGCGCTCTATCTGGCTTGTCTCGGCCTCGACTCAGGTAAGGACTTCATGTCAACCATCATGCGCCCCGAGGGTGTGGCATGGGTCGGCATCGGCTTCCTCATCACCGTCATCCCCGTTCTCATCATTGGCGTCATCGCCTTGCATACCCACAAATACGACTTTGGCACGATCTGTGGCATACTCTGTGGTTCAATGGCCAACCCCATGGCGTTGGGCTATGCCAACGATACGTGTAAAGGTGATACGGCAAGCATCTCTTACGCCACGGTCTATCCTTTGGGCATGTTCATCCGAGTCGTGATAGCGCAGATGCTCATCATGATCTTTGTATGAACAACCCCTTTTATTATACGCCATCCCCCGATTGTCGTGCGGCAGCCGATGAACTGACCGCCTGGCTCTCAGGCCGATCCTCGGCTTTCTGCAGTCGTCCTGTCGACCCTGCCTTTCGTGCGGAGATAGACCGGGGAAAGATGTTCGGCGTACTGGTCGTGGAAGGGGGTGAGACAGCCCTTACGAGAGGCACGCGGTTTCACTATCTTGCCGGTTACAGCGGTCAGATCTGTGGTCGCTCCGACTGGCCCGCGTTTGTGCCTGCTGTCTTCGACTATCTCCAGCCCAACGGCTATTTCAAGCAGCATGAGGCGGAGATAACGCAGCTGAATCGTGCGATCGATGAGGCCGCCGCTTCCTTATCCGCGGACAAACGGTTCTTCTCCGACACCCAGCCTCCCATCCCTTATACTAAAGGGCGCCTCGAGGGCGAGCGCGAGGAGGAATACATCCGTCGCCGGCAGTTTGAGAACGCTGAACGACACCGGTGGAAGCTCAAACAACGGAAGATAGAAGCGGAAAGAAAGGAATCCGAGAACCATATTACAGTCCTTAAGACCTTGCGCCGACAGAAGAGTGATGCCCTTCAGCGCTGGCTCTTCCACCATTTTCTGATGCTTAATGGACAGGGGGAGCGCAAGGACCTGATAGCGATCCGGGAGGGTGCTATCCCGCCGGCGGGGAGCGGAGAGTGTTGTGAGCCCAAACTGCTTCAATATGCTTTTCAGCATGGGTTACGCCCCGTTTCGATGGCGATGTTCTGGTGGGGCGAAAGTCCACGAGGCGAGATACGTCATCACCTGCAGTTCTATCCCGCCTGCAACGGTAAGTGCAAGCCTATCCTCCGTTGGATGTTGCAAGGCATAGATGTCGAAGCCAATCCCTTGGAGCGTAAGGAAGAAGATGAGCGGCTTGCTGCTCAATTGAAGATTCTCTATGAGGATGATGATATCTGTGTCGTCAGTAAGCCTGCCGGCATGCTCTCTGTGCCCGGTAAGAGTGGGCGCGCGAGTGTGCTCTCTGTGATGCGCCAGCGTTATCCCGACAGTGATTCTCCGCTCATCGTTCATCGCCTCGATATGGCGACCAGCGGACTGATGGTCATCGCCAAGACGCTTGTGGCTTATCATCTTCTTCAGCAGCAGTTTGCCAACCATGAGATAAGCAAGCGCTATGTAGCCGTGTTGAGTAAGCCGCTCGCCAAGGAAGTCCCTCAGGAAGGAACGATCTCCTTGCCGCTGCGCCCCGACCTCGATGACCGCCCGCGGCAGGTGGTGGATGACAAGTATGGTCGCGAAGCAGTTACTATATATAATAAGGTGTCCGACGATCGGCTATGGCTTTGGCCGAAGACGGGACGTACGCATCAGCTGCGTGTGCATTGTGCGCACGAGCTGGGCTTGAATGATCCTATTAAAGGTGACACGCTCTATGGCACGGCGTGCGACCGTCTCTATCTCCATGCCGAGAAACTTTGCTTCCGCCATCCGACGAATGGGCGTACGATGAGTTTCACGGCGAAGGCACCGTTTTAAGGCAGTGCGATGCCATCCGCCCATCCGCCTTTTCCTTTAATATATTGCATCAGTTCCCGGAAAAGGGGTGATGCCGCGAGCGTGCGTACGTTGCCCGTGAGGATCAGCTGCTTGCGGGCACGCGTGAGGGCGACGTTGAGCTTGCGGTCGATGGCGTGGCCGTCCTCGGTGAACGTGTTGGCAGTGAGGAAATCGAGCTGATACGACTGTTGGATGGTGAACGAATAGATGATGACGTCGCGTTGCGAGCCCTGGTAACGCTCTACGGTGTCGATGCTGATGGTGTCGATACCGGGTATGCCGAGCCGTTCTATCTCTTGGCGGATCATCGCTATCTGGTTGCGGTAAGGCACGATGACCCCCACGGTCTTGTCGGGGTTAAAGGCTGTGCCATAGAAACGGCAGATGCGGCGGATGATGTCCGCTACGATACGTGCTTCCGCTATGTTCACCTTGTCGGATATCTCCGGCTGTCGGCAGTCCTTCGAGGGGAAGAAGAGCAGTCGGTGCTTTTTCAGCAGGTCATCGACAGCGTCTTGAGCCGGCAGCTCGTAACCGATCGTCGTAGCTTGCTGGTGGGGTAGCGGCACAC
This sequence comes from uncultured Prevotella sp., assembly GCA_900315955.1. Taxonomy (GTDB): domain Bacteria; phylum Bacteroidota; class Bacteroidia; order Bacteroidales; family Bacteroidaceae; genus Prevotella. The sequence goes on along the minus strand of ONBC01000027.1, from coordinate 58,872 downwards.
ATCCGAGGTGTTCACGGAAATAGAACGCCCGGTTGGGGAAGTCGGCGATGTCGGGATGCATGCGTCCCTGGCGCCGCAGCGTACCTATGAAAGCCGTGCGTCCGGCATGCAGCTCCTGGCGGATGAGACGCTCGAAGAGTGAACGCTTGCAGTCGGTGAGGCCGATGCTCCGCAGCAATGGGTCGTTGACAGCACTGTCGGTGTCGCTCTGCTGCACCACGGCAGGCAGTTGTTTATAGTCGCCGATGAGAATAAACTTATCGATGTTGCAGCTGTTCCCGGAAAGGGTGGCTTCGGAGGCACGGTGACTGGCTAAGAGTCCGATGATGTTCGGCTCCAGGATCTGTGAGGCTTCGTCGACGATGGCAAGGGCGAAATGCTTCAAAGAGAAGAGGTAGGCGCGCGACTGGATCATCGAGGTCGTACCTACGATGATCTGTGCCTTGACGATCAGCTGACGCATGCCGGCGAGTGTCGGTTTCTCTCCGACGCGGTTCTGCAAGAGATAAGGCACGTAGCTCTCGGCGCACGACAGTTCACTGCCGATACGCAGGAAGTCGAGGCCGTTGTCGGTGAGCATGCCGCATATCTCGTCTACGGCGCGGTTGGTGTAAGCCATGAGCAGCAGGCCCTTGCCGTCGTCGGGACGTAGCTCTGTGAGCGCTTCGCGCACCATGAACTGCAGGGCCATGGAGGTCTTGCCGGTGCCGGGAGGTCCCACGAGGAGGAAATAGTCGCGTGCCTGCTTGGCTTTGAGGATGATCTCGTCGATGCCCGCGTTGTAGCTTTTCGACAACGTGAGGTGCGTGTCCGCCTGTGGCGCGCGCTGGCTCAGCAAAAGATCTTTCCGGGGCTGTGGCGCCGTGACGAGTTGATAGAGCGCGCTCAGGGCCGCTCCGCCGCCCACATCGCTGCTGCCATGCTCTATGCACCACACTTGATCCTTGTTTTGTGCGAGAAACGTCTGAGCCAAGGGGTTCATGAGCTTCACCACCACGTTGTCGCTGTGAATCTCCTGCAGACCGCCTTTGAGGAGGATGGCGCGGCGTGCGTCGGGCTCTACCGACTCGTTGTAGGCATAGAGATAAATCATGTCGCCGCGGCGGAAATTGGGGAGAAAGTCCACGCCCTGGTCAGGCACGGTGAACGACAGTGTGTCGCAGACCCCCTCGCCGGTGACAGGCTGCGGGTTGCCGTCTTCGTCGATCACCTCAGGCTTGGTGAGCCCTGTATAGATGTTTCCGGTCTCTTTCTTCTCTGCCAGCGGCATGTTCCAAAGGTTCGCCACACAGTTGCCCGTACCTTCCACAACCCCGACGCGTGCGAGGATGTTCTCACGGATGACAAACTGTGTCATGCGACAGTAGTAAGCGCGTTCCAAGGGCGTGATTGCTTGCAACGGAGCAATGAGGCTCAGCAGCTGTGGCCGGAGGTAAGTCTCGTAGAAATGACCGCTGAGGTGTGCACAGTTGAGTGTCTGCTCGGTGAGCTTCGGCAGAATGTGCTCTATGCCGTTCTCTGCCATGTCAAACTCCAAGGCTATGGCTTCGTTGCGGAAGCGGAGCGCCCCGTAGATGAGTTTCATGAGCGACGTGACGTTCAGCAGTCCGTCGGGTAGGGGGTATTTGGAATAGAGCAGCCGGATGTCGGAATGCTGTACGCCGAAGTTGTAATAGAGGATGCCGAAATAGAGCAACACCTGCACATAGTGTTTCTCTACGACCTTTGCGCCATGCGGGTTCGCGATGTTACGCTCGAGGAAGATGTTACGTCCCGATTTCTGCTCCACGAGGAGCCGCATGTCCGTGGTCATGAGGTCCACGCGTCCTTGCAGTCCGAGCTTCTCACAGATAAATGTCGGCTCCAGGATCGCCTTTGAGAGGTCATAGTTCTCTTGCAGTTCGTTGACGATCCCCACGAGGTTCTGTGCCTGTCGTGCGGCATCCGCCTTGAACTTTGTGCCATCGAAGTCGGGACAGGTCGCATATTCGAGTGCTTTGTCGCGGAAGTTCTTGATGAGTGTGCGTGCGGCGGAGAAATGGGGGTCGTTGATGATGTCGTCCAGGCATGCTCCCGCATAGTTTCCGAGCAGGATAGCCTGTGAGTTGGCGCGCTCACGGATCCTGGAGAGGAAATACATCAGAGGGTGGTGCCCATAGTCTTCGAAGCATGAGGCGATGACGGAGATGTCCATGAGGCAGTCGGGCTCCACGATGATGAGTCGTGGCGTGATGGTGTCGCCTTCCGTCTGACAGCCGAGGAGGTTGAGATGCATGCCGGGCCGGAGGAGGTCGTGGAGATAGTCCATGTGGGCATACTGGGTCTGGCGCGTGTAGTAGACTGTCTTCTCCGTCTCCGCTCCGTCCTCGTCGATGATGACGGAGATCGTCTGCTCGTCAAATGCCTTCACGATACACCGTTTGTCGGGCGCGTTCTGCTTCAGTCGGTCCGCTGCCGGCTTGAGGTCGTGGGGGAGCGTGCTGGTCAGTTCTGAAGGGATGTCGGTCTTGAACACGCGGCTGATGAGGCGTGCTACGGCGGCACAGTCGTAGCGGACGATGGTCTCGCCATCGCCGTCCGTCAGCTGACTGTGGTTGCTGTCGCGGCGTGCCTGCCGGAGCGCGTTGGCTTCGTCGTTGGGGATCTGAAACAGTCGGATGACGCTCTCCAGCTGGGCATTGAGGTCGCCGAAGCCATACTTGGATGCTTTGAGCGCTTCGGCACACACGAGCACGAGCGTCTCATGCAGGAGCTTGAGGCGCAAGGACAGGGGCAGCGAAGGAGTGCCGGCGATGGTCTGTAGATTATCGAAAAGATCGGTATGCATTGGCTCTTGGTGGCAGGGCAGCCTGCAGACTGGGTGATTGGTGGCGGGCAACCCTGTCAATTATCATTATTTTTGTGCCGTTTCTCTCTCCCACGCTATGAGTTTCTTCTTCAGGTCTCTGCCCCAGTGGTACTCTCCGATGGTGCCATCAGCATGGATGACGCGGTGGCAGGGGATGAGCATCGCCACCGGATTCTCGGCGATGGCTGAGGCGACGGCGCGTACGGCCTTCGGCTCACCGATACGTTGGGCCACCTCCTGATAGCTCACGGTGGTGCCGAAAGGAATCTTACGAAGCTCGTTCCATACTTTCAACTGAAACTCCGTGCCTTTCACGTCGAGCGGCACGGGGTGGTCCAAACCTTCGAAGACGACTTGCTCTACGGTCTGTGCCATGGTGTCGCTCTGCGTCGTGGGCGTGTATTCGCCCCAGCGCATTGCCAGTTCATGAATAGTCTCCAGACGGTTATAGTCGAGAAACTGCAGGTCGCATACGCCGTCCCACGTGCGTGCCACGATGATGCTGCCGAACGGACTCTCGGCAAATCCAAACTCAACTTTGTTGCTTATTGCCATGTAGAATTTATGTTTTCAGCAAATGTAATCATTTCCCCTTAGGCCTCCAAATCTTTAACCATCTTTTTGTGTAAAAATTCCGTCGTATTTGCTTGGTGATATCATCGAAAGGATATATCTTTGCGCCGATTTTAAAAGGTCGGTTATTAAAGGTCGATTAAAGAATGTACTATGCGTAATGTTCTTTTTCTTCTCTTCGCCTGTCTGTTGCTCGCTTCCTGCGGTCATCATACGGCAGTGAGGTCCGTCTACTACTGGCAGACGACGCTGAAGCTTGGTACCAAGGAGCGCGCGTTTCTCAAGCAGCATGGCGTGAGCAAGGTCTATTGCCGCTACTTCGATGTGGTGCCGGGCGACGACGGAACGCCACAACCCAATGCTACACTGTCTTTCGAAGGGTCGTTCCCGAAGGATGTGGAGGTCATCCCCGTGGTCTATATCGTCAACGACTGCATGGCGGAGCCGCACGAAGGCTTGGCGGAGAAAATCTTCAACCGCATCTTGCAGATGAACCAAACGAATAATCTTGCGCAGCCGAAGGAACTGCAGATCGACTGCGACTGGACGGGATCTACGCGCGTGGCATTCTTCGATTTCATGAAGGAACTTGAAGCAATGTGCCACAGTCATAACATGACGCTCTCCGCCACCATCCGACTCCATCAGCTCTCGCAGCCTGTGCCACCTGTTGACCGAGGCGTGCTGATGATGTACAATACGGGCGACGTGACAAAGCTCTCCGTGAAGAAACCCATCCTCGACATGAAGGATGTGGCACCTTATTTGCATGCTCTTTCCGGGTATAAGTTGCCGCTCTCCACTGCCTATCCACTCTTTACGTGGCGCGTGCTCTTCCGCGGCGGCCGGTATGTGGGCATCATGCATGGCGACGACGACCTGCCTGTGCTCCCCGGCGACAGCATCGTCGTGAGACAGCCGGAGCTTGCAGACATCTTCAAGGCACAGAAAGCCGTGGACAAGGCGCAAGGGGAGGACAATAATGAGATTATACTTTATGATTTGAGTGATAAGAATATTAATCGATTTAGCTATGGTGACTTTCAAAAGATTTATAGGTACCGGTAGCCTCGTTGCAGCGCTCCTTACCTTCTCATTATCAGCTGGGGCTTGCGTCTCTGAGGCACCCCGCCACAACAATTATCTTTTTTCAGTCTTCAACCGTTCTCTGATGGACGACCGTTTCATGTTGACGACGGACAAATACTGGCAACAGTATCTCGGCGACAACAACGCTCACTATCAGTGGGACTACTACCGCGACTTGGTGCTGAAGAAAGCCGTGAAGCAGAAAGACACGGAGCTTGCCACTTACTGCCGCAGGCTCAATGCCTACCTCGGGAGCGATGTCAACTTCAATGCCTGGGACTATCCCACGAAGCAGCGCATCGCCAAGCGTAACTTTGTGCTGCGCAATCTGCTCAATGTCTCCAAGACCTATCAGGGCAAGCGCTTCCGTGCGCAATACAATCTGCTGCGCATGCGTGCGCTCTTCGGTCTCAAGCGTTACCCCGAGGCGATGACCTATTGGACGACCGTCGGTCAGCGCATGCCGCAGAGCGTCTACCGCGACATGATGCGCAACCTCTATGCCGGATGCCTCTGGCGCACGGGCAAGAAGAGTCAGGCCGTGGAGATCTACGCCTCGCAGGAGGATTATCAGAGTTTGAAATACTGTGTGCGCGGCTATCGTAACTTAGCCGGCATACAGAAAGTGTATAGCATCAATCCCAACTCAGCTACACTCCTTTATCTCGTGCAGGACTTCGTGAACAATGTGCAGGAGACGATGGATGTCTACGAGCTCAACAGTTTCCCTTTCGCTTCCTATGAGAACACGGAGAAGGATCACGACGAGTGGATGCAGGAGACGGATGCCAAGAAGATCACCACTGCTGAGGCTGACCGTTTCATTGCCTTCGCCCGCAACGTGGTGGGCGAGGGCAAGACCAAGGTGCCTTGCATGTGGCAGTCGGCTATCGGCTGCATCGAGCATCAGCTGCGCCGCTACGACCTGGCAAAGACAGACCTCGCCAAAGCCATGACAGAAGCCGGCACGCCACGCATGAAAAACAATGCTCGCGCCATCTATGCCGCCAACTCCGTCTTTGCCGAGCAGCACACGGCCGACTATGACAAGTGGCTGACGGGTGAGCTGCGCTGGCTCGACGCAAAGTCGGCTGAGGAGCGCAAGAGCCTTACACTCTACGACACCGATCATTACCGCGACGTAGAGGAGCGCATGGTCTACAACGGCCTCGTGCCTGCTTTCCTCGCTGCAGGCCGTACCAACACCGCCCTCGTCCTGCTGAGCCGCATGGAGGAGGGCTGCGACAAGCCGGCTTACCAAGGCTTCTATTTCGATGCCTTGGAGAAAACGCCGATAGACAGTCTCATGGCTTACAACAATTATCTGCGCCATGAGCCCACCGACTCCTTAGCTCGCTATGCCTGGCAGAAAGCTTACCGCGATGCCGATTATTACAACGACTATATCGGCACACGCCTTATGGCTCAGGCGCGTTTCGCTGATGCCATCCCTTACCTTGAGAAGGTGAGCATCAACTTCCTCAACACGCAGGCCATCGAGCCTTATGTAGCTCAGCGCGACTTCAACAAAGAGCGCTGGATGGGCAAGCAGCTCGTTGCTGTTCCTGAGTATGTGTCGGAAGCCAAGCGTGCCACGTTGCCGCGCCTCACGGTGAACAAGAAGTTGCAGTATTGTCGCGACATGGTCAGTCTCTCTCAGGAGTATGCACTCATGAAACCCTCGGAGGAGCGCATGGAGAAGGCTTACAAGCTCGCTGCTCTGTGGTATCAGGGCAGCTACGAAGGCGACTGCTGGTGGGTCAAGCAGTACGGCATCAGCAACACGCAGGACAGCGTCACTGTCGGTACCGTCGACTTTGTCGCCCATGCCCTCAACCTCTTGGACGAGAGTGCGAAGAGCACGAACTTCCAGCTGAAGGAGAAGAGCCTTCTCGGCCTCGCTTTCATCCGTCATGGTGAGCCTTGGTACTTTGAAGGCTGGGACGACAAGACACAACAGTATTATGACTTGACGGACCTCCGTCTCATGCCACAGTCGAGACAATATAAGGCTATGAGGGCCCTTGCTAACTTTGCCAACGCCAATGCTTCACGTGTAGATCCGTTCGTGACCCGCTGCGATGTGCTGAAGAAATTCAGCAAGGTTGCTGTTAATTGATGTGATTGGGTGATTAAAATCACCCAATCACATTGTGCTCATACTGCATGGTTTCCTTGTGTTTTATTATTATCTTTGCAAGAAAATAGAAAGATATAATATGACAAACGAAGAACTGATGCGGCGAGCCTGCCGCTTAAGCGAAGAGAGCGTGAGAAAAGGCGGCGGTCCCTTTGGGGCTGTCATTGCCCGTCATGGGGTTTTCGTGGCAGAGGCAAGCAACAGCGTGACGCTCGACAACGATCCTACGGCGCATGCCGAGGTCAATGCTATCCGTACCGCCTGCCAGCGCCTTCGCACGTTCAAGCTTGACGACTGTGCCATATTCTGTTCCTGTGAGCCTTGTCCGATGTGCCTGGGCGCTATCTATTGGGCGGGCATCAGCAAGATCTACTATTCGAACAACCGGAAGGATGCGGCAGCCATCGGCTTCAGCGACGATTTCATCTACGAGGAGATCATGCGCGACAGGCAGGACCGCTGCAAGCCTATCGTTGAGCTGCTGCCCGAGGAAGGCAAGCGCGCCTTCGAGATGTGGAGCAGCGACAAGGGGAAGACAAGGTACTAACAACGCGGGGCAAGCAGGGGCTTGCTGCCCTCGCAGAGCCTTGCAGACCCCTGAGGCTCCTCGCTGCCCTAAAGGGCAGCGCACAGAACCACATTCAGCTCTTGAAGCATATCAACCCTCCCCCTTGGGGGGAGGGATTAAGGGAGAGGGCTTTTGGGCGGGCTTATTGCTGCATATCGTGCAGCTTATGGTAGTAGCCGTCTTTCGCCATCAGCTCGTCGTGGGTGCCGCGTTCTACGATCTCGCCGTCGTGGATGACGCAGATTTCATCACTGTTCTTGATCGTTGACAGGCGGTGGGCCACAGCTACTGTGGTACGCGTCTTCATGAGGCGGTAGAGAGCATCCTGCACGAGGCGCTCACTCTCTGTGTCGAGAGCCGACGTAGCCTCGTCGAGGATGAGGATCGGCGGGTTCTTGAGGATGGCGCGCGCGATGCTGATGCGCTGGCGCTGACCGCCCGAGAGACGGCCGCCACGGTCGCCGATATTCGTATCGAAGCCATGCTCCGTCTCCATGATGAAGTCGTAGGCATTGGCGATCTTCGCCGCACGGATGACCTCCTCGTCCGTGGCATCATCCTTACCGAACTTGATGTTGTTCTTGATGGTGTCGTTGAAGAGGATAGCCTCCTGGTTGACATTGCCGATGAGGGAGCGAAGGTCATGGATGCCGAGATCCTTGACGTTGATGCCGTCGATGAGTACCTCACCCTCCTGTACATCATAGTAGCGCGGGATGAGGTCGACAAGGGTCGACTTGCCGCTGCCGCTCTGTCCGACAAGCGCTACGGTCTTGCCCTTGGGGATGATGAGGTTGATATCCTTGAGCACGTAGTGGAGCTCCTGCGTGTGGTTGTCTGTATAGGCGAAGGAGACATGCCGGAACTCAATCTGATGTTGGAAGTCTTTGATATGAATGGGGTTGGACTTCTCCTTAATCTCTATCTCTGCCTTGAGGATCTTGTCGATACGCTCCATGGACGCCAGACCTTTGGGGATGTTGTAGCTTGCCTTGGAGAAATCTTTCAACGGGTTGATGATACTGTAGAGGATGACGAGGTAATAAATAAAGGTGGGTCCGTCGAGCAGTGACTTGTTGAGCACGAGGATGCCACCGAACCACAAGACGACAATGATCATCACAGTGCCGAGAAACTCCGACATCGGGTGCGCCATCTGCTGCCGGATCGTGACACGGAGCAGCTGGTCGCGGTAAGAAGAGTTGATTCTGTCGAAGCGGGCGTTCATCTTTTTCTCTGCGTTGAACGCCTTGATGATGCGCAGGCCGCCGAGCGTCTCTTCCACGACGCTCATCGTGTCGCTCCACAGGCTCTGCGCCAGGATGCTCCTCGACTTCAGTTTCCTTCCTACGAAGCCCATGAACCATCCGAAGAACGGTACGAAGATGATGGTGAAGATCGTCAGCTGCCAGGAGATGAAGACGAGCGTTACGAAGTAGGCCACGATAAGGATCGGGTTCTTGAAGAGCATGTCGAGCGACGACATGATGCTGTTCTCCACCTCCTGCACGTCACCACTCATGCGGGCGATGATGTCGCCTTTGCGCTCATCACTGAAAAAGGACAGTGAGAGCGATGTTATCTTATGATAGAGCTGGTTGCGGATGTCCCTTACGACGCCGGTGCGGATAGGCATGACGCTGGCAGAGGAGAGGAAATACGCCGTGGTCTTGAGGAACGTCATGAAGGCTAAGAAGAGGCCAATGACAAGCAACGTCGTTGTGGCTGAGGTGTTGATGACCATCTCCTGCACATAGTAGGACATATTGTTCTGCAACACCTCTTTGTTCAGAGCCCAAGGCTCGAGGTCGTTGGCCCGCAATCCACCGTCGACCTGGAAGAGAATCTGCAGGATGGGGATAAGCGCGGCAAACGAGAAGATGTTCAACAACGCAGAGAGGATGTTGAACACAATCGACAATACGAGGTATTTCTTGTAGGGCGGCAGAAAACGCCGCAGGACTTGCAAAAACTCTTTCATAGTGAAGAACGATGAGGGAAGAATGATGAGGAATGCGTTATTCCACGGGCTCTCCCAGGAGGGTGGCCGAGGTGCTGCCGGTTATTCTGACGCGCACGGTATCCCCGATGTGATAGTTGCCTTTGGGGATGATGACCGCCTTGTTCTGTTGCGTGCGGCCCATGAGCTGGTTACGGCTCCGTTTTCCGAATCGCTCGATGAGGATGTCGAACACCTTGCCTTCGTCTTCCTTGTTGCGCTCGGCGGAGATCTGTGTCTGCAGGTGGATAAGCTCGTTGAGCCGTCGTATCTTCTCTTCCTCCGTGACGTTGTCGGGCAGATGCTTGGCGGCATAGGTTCCCGGGCGCTCCGAGTATTTGAACATGAAGGCAGCGTCGAACCGCACTTCTTTCATCAGTGAGAGCGTCTGCTGGAAGTCCTCTTCCGTCTCATCGTGATAGCCCACGAAGATGTCTGTCGTCAGTCCGCAGTCGGGGATGATTCGCCGGATGGCATCGACCTTAGCGAGATACTGCTCGCGCGTATACTTACGGTTCATGTCGTGCAGCACCTTTGAGCTGCCGCTCTGTGCGGGGAAATGGATATGGTTGCAGAGATTGGGCTCGTCGGCGATGGCATGCAGGATATCCTCTGTCATGTCCTCGGGGTTACTCGTGGTGAAGCGCACACGCATGTCGGGAACGGCCTCTGCCACCTTGCGCAGCAGTTCGGCGAAGGTGCAGACATGACTGAGTGAAGAGTCATGATTGATGAGTGAAGAATCATCTTGATTCTTCATTCTTAACTTTTCTTTCTTCCCTTCCACAATGCCGTAGGAGTTGACGTTCTGTCCGAGCAGTGTCACCTCCTTGAAGCCACGGTCGTGCAGGTCGCGTACCTCGGCGAGGATGCTCTCCACGTCGCGTGAGCGCTCGCGTCCACGTGTGAAAGGCACGATGCAGTAGTGGCAGAAGTTGTTACAGCCTCGCATGATGCTCACGAAGCCACTGACGTGGTTGCCGCCGATACGCGTAGGGATGACATTGCGGTAGGTCTCTGTCGTAGAGAGCTCGACATCGACAGCCGGCAGTCCTTGCTCAGCGGCTGCCATCATCTCGGGCAGGCTCATGTAAGCATCGGGACCACACACGATATTGGCGTGATGGTTCTTCACGAGATCGTCCTTCACGCGCTCCGCCATGCAGCCGAGGACACCCAGGATGAGTGGAGAGTGAAGAGGGTTGAGTGAAGAATCTTTTTGATTTTTCACTCTTAACTCTTCACTTTTCACTTCCGTCTGATTCTTCACTCTTTCCTTTTCTCTTTTCACTTTTATGGCGTACAGCTGGTCGAGCCGCTGGTAAATCTTGTTCTCTGCATTCTCTCGAACGGAACAGGTATTGAGGAACACGGCGTCGGCTTCCGCTTCGTTGTCAGTAGGTTCATAGCCTGCCATCTTCATTACGGAGGCTACCACCTCGGAGTCGGCTACATTCATCTGACAGCCGTAGGTCTCTATATATAGTTTCTTCATTTTATTCGTTCGTTATTATGATGTTTGAAATTATGATGTTTGAATTTTCTGTTTGTTTGCCACCCACGCCCAGAAGACGTAGAGCACGATGCCGGAGACGAGACCTGTCATGGCATCGATGGCATAGTGGGCGCGGATATAAACCGTAGCGAAGCAGATGCCGATGCAGAAAGGCAGCACAAAGAGGATGAGCTTCTTGCTCCGTGAGCGAATGGCAAGGAGCAGACTCACGATGGTGATGCCGACATGTGAGCTTGGGAAAGCGCCTGTAGGCCGTTCGTCGCCATGGATATCCGTAATGAGCTGATAACCTATGCCGTCTGCCCATCCCGGTGCCTTCATCAGGGCGGTATGCGATATCTTGTCGCTGATGGCGGGGAAGATGCCTTTGACTACATTCTCCATGCCGATGGCCGGATAATAATACATCGGACCGGCCACAGGGATGAAATCGAAGATGAGATAATAGGTAAAGAAGGAGGCTGTCACGATGAAACAGCATTTCTCAAACTCCTTGTACCGATACCAGAAATAATACACACACACTACGAGGATGATGGGGTAATACATGGCATAGGATATCTCGAGAAACTCGCTCAAGACGGGCTGTGTGAACTTTTCCGCAAAGACGAGCGCGGGCTGGAAGCCAAAGATCATCTGGTCCCAATGGGCTACGATAGGATCGAGATTGGGGAACAGCACATTGATATTGGCGGTATCCTGATACCACCACGCCAAGAGCAACATCTCTATCAGAATCCGAAGGAGCTCCGTGGCTTTGCAGGGCATGAAGCGATAGACCACCCACAAGCCCAAGGTGATGGCGGCAATGCGCACGCGGCCCCAGACCATTTCATCGGGGTTGGCAACCTTCGTGAAACAGAACAATACAATCAGCAAGGTGATGACGGCATAAGCCAATATCACCCATTCGAGCGCCAACAGTCCTTTTCGGGGGTGCTCTTCTATTGTGAATAAATCCTTAATCTTCACTTTATAACAGGCCTACAGCCATTTGTTTTCCTTATACCATTTGATCGTCTCCTTCACTCCCTCCCGGAGCTTGTAGTGAGGCGTATATCCTAATTCGTCGCATGCCGGCTCAATGTCGCAGCGCCAGTTGCGTTGCCGCAAGATATTGAACTTGTCGTTGTTGAGCACGATCATCTTTCCCGTGGCCCGTCCTGCGTATTCTCCTACAAGGGTGACGAGGCGCAGCACCCAAACGGGAGCCTTGATTCTGATCCACCAGGGCTTTCCAAGCTCCTCGTGGATATAATTGCTGAACGTGGAGCTCTGATACACATCTCCGTCGGAAAGGAAGTATTTGCGTCCCGACATGCCACGGTCGAGGGCGAGAAACACTGCCTGCACGAGGTCCAGGACATAGATGAATGTGATGTCCTGACGGCGGAAGCCCACGGCAAAGTCGACGTGGTCACGGATGCTCTTCGCCATGACATAATAATCTTTCTCCCTCGGCCCGTAGACCCCCGTGGGCCGCAGCACGATATAGTTGAAGTCGTTGCCGATGGAGTCGAGGAACTGCTCGGCCATGAGCTTGCTCTTGCCATAAGCCGTGTTAGGCCTTGGCGTGTCGTTTTCTTCGATCTCCTGATAAGGCTGCTTCTCCCTGATCGCGCCGAAGACGCTCAGGCTGCTCATGTAGATGAAGCGTTTGAGCGGCATGTGGAGCTTGAGGATAGCGTTGACAAAGTGCTTTGTGCCCTCGTAGTTGACTTTGAAGAAGTCGTCTCTGTGCAGACATTTGGTCACGCCTGCTGCATGAATGATATAGTCAAAGTCGTGTCCCCGCAGCGCTTCAATGAGTGCGTCCTCCGAGGAGAAGTCGAGGTCGATGAAATGGATACGCTCGTCTTGCAGATAGCGTCGCGAGCTGGTGCTGCGCACACCCGCCCACGTCTCGAAGCCGCGCCGCAACGCTTCCTCTACGATAAAACTGCCAATAAAACCGCTGGCACCGGTTATTAATATCTTCATAATCAATCAGGTTACAAAGTTAATACATTAATCAGAATATTTTGCATCCTAAGGCAAAATTAATGCGATTTAATGATGAATCCTCAAAAGTTTTTCGTTAATTTGCACATAAATATCAACAGAAACAATTTAAACCATTACGGCTATGGGAAAGAAAGACAAGAAAGACCGTGGGTCTAACAAATCCAAAAAGCAGCGTCGTGGCGGCAAGCGAATGTCTAAGAAACAGCTTGCTCAGGCCTTGTCGGAGCTGTTTACTTCGCAGCCAGACAAGACATTGACGCTGAAAGATATCTTCCGTTCGCTCCATCTCGACACCCATCCGCTGAAGATGCTCGCTATGGACACCTTAGAGGAGATGACCTGGGACGATGCCATCACGAAGGTGAGCGACAACGCTTATAAGCTCAACACCAAAGGACAGGTGCAGGAAGGCCGCTTCATCCGTAAGTCGAACGGCAAGAACTCGTTCATCCCCGACGGCAGCGACAAGCCCATCTTCGTCTCGGAGCGCAACTCTATGTCAGCCCTCACGGGCGACCGCGTGCGTGTGTCGATGATGGCACGCCGTCGCAATCATATCAAGGAGGCTCAGGTCATAGAGATCCTGCAACGTGCCAAAGACCAGTTTGTGGGCCGGCTGCGCGTCGACAAGGATATCGCGTTCCTCGTCACGCCCGAGAATACTTTTGCGCAGAATATCCTCATCCCGAAGAATAAGCTCAAGGGCGGAAAGACAGATGACAAAGCCGTGGTGAAGGTCACGGCCTGGCCCGACAGCGAGCATAAGAGCATCATTGGTGAAGTCGTGGACGTGCTCGGAAAGACGGGTGACAACGATGTGGAGATGAACACCATCCTGGCTCAGTACGGACTGCCTTACAAGTACCCGAAGCGGGTGGAGGACGCTGCTGAGAAGATCACGGGTGAGATCACCGACAAGGATGTGGCGGAGCGTGAGGATTTCCGCGACACGTGGACCTGCACCATCGACCCGAAGGATGCCAAGGACTTCGACGACGCACTCTCTATCAAGAAGCTCGACAACGGGCTTTATGAGGTCGGCGTGCATATCGCCGACGTGAGCCACTATGTCACCGAGGGATCCGTCATCGACAAGGAGGCGCAGAAGCGTGCTACGTCTGTCTACCTCGTCGACCGTACCATCCCGATGCTGCCCGAGCGGCTATGCAACTTCGTCTGCTCGCTCCGTCCCAATGAGGACAAGCTCTGTTACAGCGCGGTCTTCACGCTCAACGATGAGGGTGAGGTCAAGGCTTCGCGCATCGTCCACACCATCATCCGCTCCAACCGGCGCTATGCTTACGAAGAAGCGCAGCAGGTCTTAGAAGACAATGGCGTGGTCGACGGCACCGGCCAGCCCGCACCGGACCCCGGCAAGGCGGGATATAAGGATGAGTATGGCTGGGAACTGTGCACGCTGGACCGCCTGGCTAAGAAACTGCGTGAGAAACGCTTCAAGGACGGATCTGTGAAGTTCGACACCGAGGAGCTCCACTTCGATGTTGATGAGAAGGGACACCCTATCCGCTGCTATTTCAAGCGCTCCAAGGATGCCAACAAGCTCATCGAGGAGTTCATGCTCCTTGCCAACCGTACGGTGGCAGAGACCGTGGGACGTGTGCCCAAAGGCAAGAAAGCCAAGGTCTTCCCCTATCGTGTTCACGACAACCCCGATCCCGAGAAGATGGAGACGCTGCGTAAGTTTATCGTGCCTTTCGGCCTGAAGGTGAAGACCGACGGCACACGCAAGGCGATGATCAAGAGTATCAACAAGCTCATGGACGACGTCGACGGGAAGCGTGAGGCTAAGGTCGTGCAGAGCGTTACGCTCCGTGCCATGATGAAGGCCAAATATACGACGCACAACATCGGGCACTTCGGCCTCGGCTTCGACTATTACACACATTTCACCTCGCCGATCCGCCGTTATCCCGATACGATGGTTCACCGGCTGCTCACGAAATATCAGCAAGGAGGACGCTCCGCCAACGAGAAGCACTACGAAGACCTCTGCGAGCATTGCTCCGACATGGAACAGCTGGCACAGAACGCAGAGCGCGACTCCATCAAATACAAGATGGTGGAGTTTATGGGCGACAAGATCGGCAACGAGTACGATGCCCACATCTCTGGCATCACGTCGTATGGCATCTATGCAGAGATTGACGAGAACCACTGTGAGGGTATGGTGCCGATGCGTGACCTCGACGACGACTACTACGACTTCGATGAGAAGAACTTCCTTCTTCGTGGCCGCCGCCATCATCATAAGTACCAGCTCGGCGATCCCATCCGTATCAAAGTGGCAAAAGCCAATGTGGAGAAGCGCCAGCTCGACTTTGTCCTCGCGTCGGCGCAGGGGAAGTAAAGAACTTGGAAGTCCGGACTTCCGGACTTCCAAACTTCCAAACTTCCAAGATGAGACGGGGATTTGTGCTAACCTAAAAACTAACTTTTAAACCTAAAAACTAAAAACCTATATGAAACAATCTACTAACCTAAACTGTGTATATGAAAAAAAGTCTACTCGGGAAATCTTCTCACGAAGACCTTTGTTCCTTTTGACGATGCAAAGGTAGGAAGAAAAACAATACCTACCAAATAAAATCATGATGTTTATGTAATTTTTCCAATCTTTATTGACTTATATCAAATCTGAATATATTAGAACACACTTGTTAACAACAGTTTAGACTCTTCCTAAGGGAATTTTTCCACTTTTTTCTGATTTTTGCGCAGTCTGTTGCGCTATCTGTTGTTTCTGAGTTTGATAGCTTCTGTGGTACTGGCATGAAAAATACATTGTTTGGAACGAAACGCCCGGCAGTGCGGGTCCGATATCATTTGGCAAACGCATGCGAATGTTGCAATGAGGGCTTGGACGTTTTGCAGGGAACCCTGCTATTGGGTGTTCACATATATGAGGTGATGTAAATGTCAAGATTTATTTTTTTCAACCCCTTCTGAGAATCGATTATTTTTCAACGAAGAGGAGGTTGGACGAAAAGAATCGATTCTTGAGGCAGGTTGGTAAATATCTGTCAATCAATAGATTATGTTTTTGTACTCTGCGGAGACCTTCTCGTCCTTTTCAATACGCGGACCTTACTACGGTTATGTCACTGACCTAACGCAGTTATGTCACCTACCTTTAACGGTTATCTCACCGACCTAACCGTTAAAGGTAGGTGACATAACCGTAGTAAGGTCCATTCCCAAACCTTGTTTTTCACTCTCCGTTGCTGTTTTCCGCCTTTTATACCCTCTTTTTACGTTCTCTTTCGCATATTTCCATTGACAAGACTTTTTACTTTTTGTCAATATAAATTCCAAGAAATTAAAAAGGTCGAGCTTGTGGTAATGTAGAATTTGTAGCTTTGCCGTGCCAAGTGACAGCCATTATCTTGAAAGTACCCAAAAACTTTTTCCACGCAATATTTGCTTGAGCAAAAAAAGTCGGGACAACGCATGGTCTTTACATAGAATAGTCGTAACTTTGCACCCGATAATAAAAAATATTGTTTCATTGTGGAAGAATTTGGCTGCTTGCAACCACACAAAAAAATGCTAAAACTGCGAAATGTCCCTCAGATTTCACGGTTACTTGCGTTTGTCCACGTAAAAAAGTAATGCAATTATGAGTTATTTGTTTTCCTCAGAATCAGTTTCAGAAGGGCATCCTGACAAGGTTGCCGATCAGATCAGCGATGCGCTGCTCGACCAGTTTCTCGCCTTCGACCCGCAGGCCCACTGCGCCATCGAGACGTTCAATACTACGGGTCAGGTAATCATTATGGGTGAGGTGCGGTCTTCGCAGTATATTGACCTCCAAACCATTGCCCGCAAGACCATCAACCGGATAGGCTACACGAAATCGGAGTATCAGTTTGACGGCAACTCCTGTGGCGTGCTCACGGCTATCCATGAACAGAGCGACGACATCAACCGTGGTGTCTCCCGTCAGGAAGAGGACAACCAGGGAGCCGGCGACCAGGGCATGATGTTTGGCTATGCTGTCAACGA
Organism: uncultured Prevotella sp.; assembly: GCA_900315955.1. Lineage (GTDB taxonomy): Bacteria > Bacteroidota > Bacteroidia > Bacteroidales > Bacteroidaceae > Prevotella. Next base: position 42,112 of record ONBC01000027.1, on the reverse strand, counting down.
GACAGAAAACTATATGCCTGCCACCCTCGATTTGGCTCACCTCATCATGCGCACCCTCGCCGACATCCGCAAGGAAGGCAAGGAGATGCGTTATCTCCGTCCCGATGCCAAGAGCCAGGTGACGATCGAGTACAGCGACGACGGTGTGCCGCAGCGCATTGATACCATTGTCGTTTCTACACAGCACGACGACTTCATCCAGCCTAAGGACCGCAGCGAAAAGGCACAGAGAGAGGCTGACGAGGCTATGCTTGCCCGGATCAAGGCCGACGTTCTTAATATCCTCATCCCTCGCGTGAAGGCTCAGCTCGGTGAGAAAGTGCTCGCACTCTTCAACGACAACATTAAATACTATGTCAACCCGACAGGTAAGTTTGTGATCGGTGGCCCTCACGGAGACACGGGTCTGACAGGCCGCAAGATCATCGTCGACACTTATGGTGGCAAGGGCGCGCACGGTGGCGGTGCCTTCTCGGGCAAGGATCCGTCGAAGGTAGACCGCTCGGCAGCCTATGCCGCCCGCTATATCGCCAAGAACATGGTGGCAGCCGGTGTGGCCGACGAGATGCTCGTGCAGCTCGCTTATGCCATCGGTGTGGCAGAGCCCGTCAGCGTCTATGTCGACACCTACGGCAAGAGCCATGTCAACATGAGCGACGGCGAGATTGCCGAAAAGATCAAGCAGATGTTCGACCTCCGTCCGCATGCCATAGAGCGCACGCTCAAGCTCCGTCAGCCGATGTATTTTGAGACCGCCGCTTACGGCCACATGGGACGGAAGAACGAGATCGTGGAGAAGACCTTCACCTCACGTTATCATCGGACAAAGAAGATGAAGGTGGAGCTCTTCACCTGGGAGAAGCTTGACCAGGTGGACAGAATCAAGAAAGAGTTCGGCTTATAGCCGTAGAGACAGTGGCCGGCCTGATGTCGGCCATTTAATGATATATAATGACAGAGCAAGACTCAGCACAGGTTACAGCAGCACCGGTGGCCGCAGCGAAGCATGCGGCTCCGTCGCATCATAAAGGATGGCATTCTCCGGCACAGATTATGTCCAGGTTGCCGGAGACAGCCACGCCATGGCAACAGGATTCGGCTCTCAGAGCCAACTATCAGTATGTGGAGAAAGACTGGGCGCACATGCACAACCCCATGTGCACGCCGACGACGAAGGCCGACCCGAAGCTGACCGGCAGCTTCACGAAGCCGCTCTACCATACGCGATCGCTCGTTCAGCCCGACTCCATCTATCGCCCTGAGTATGCTGTCTACCGGCGGGGTGTAGCGGGCGATCCTGTGCCTTACACGATAGCCGGCGATCCCATCGTGACCTCGATCTTGCTCTTCTGCTTCATGATCGCCGCAGTGGCCATTGCCCAGGCCGGTAATTTTCTGCAGCGACAACTCAAGAACTTCTTCCGCACGCAGCGCGAAGGCACTACGGTCGTCACCGAGACGAGCAGCGAGCTGCGCTTCCAGTTCTTCCTCGTGGCACAGACCTGCCTGCTGCTGGCGCTCATCGTCTTCATCTCGTCACGCGACTTCGCCAAGGAGTCGTTTTCCATCGCCCATTACCAGATTCTCGGGCTCTTCACCGCTATCTTCGCGGCTTATTTCATCGTGAAGTTTCTGCTCTACAGCGTCGTCAACTGGGTGTTCTTCGATAAGAAAAAAAATATACAATGGATGAAGTCTTTCCTCTTCATGATCGCTACCGAAGGCATCCTCTTCTTCCCCGTTGTCCTGCTCTTTGCCTACTTCCATTTAAGTGACAGTATAGCGGCTGTTTACACGCTGACAGTGATCATTTTAGCCAAGATTCTGTCTTTTTATAAAACGTATCTTATCTTTTTCTCAAGAAGCGCTGCCATTCTGCAAAGTTTTTTGTACTTTTGTGCACTCGAACTGATGCCGTTGGGAATCCTTTGGGGAGTACTGGCGATGACAGCTAATTATTTACGAGCAATTTTTTAGGACATTTCATGCCTTTATCGGGCATATTATTAAGGATACATAAATAGGAAAGCACAAGATGATAAAGAAGATTCTTATTTCTCAGCCGAAGCCGTCGAGCGAGACCTCCCCTTATTACGCGCTGGAGAAAGAATATGGAGTGAAGCTGGTCTTCAGACCGTTCATAAAGGTGGAAGGACTTACCAGCAAAGAGTTCCGCCAGCAGAAAGTGAGCATCCTCTCACATACAGCCGTGGTGTTCACATCGCGCCATGCCATCGACTTCTTCTTCCAGTTGGCGAAGGAGCTGAGGCTCAATATCCCGGAGGACATGAAGTACTTCTGTGTAACTGAGACGATCTCTCTTTACATCCAGAAATATGTGCAGTACCGCAAGCGGAAGGTCTTCTTTGGCACTACAGGGCGCATCGATGATCTCATCCCGCTCATGGTGAAGCACAAGACCGAGAAATATCTCGTGCCGCTGAGCAGCGTGCACAATGAGGATATCGCCAAGAAACTCACAAGCAAAGGCTTGAACTTCACGGAGTGCGTGATGTACCGTACCCTTTCTGATCCTTTCACCGAAGAAGAGATCAAGAATTTCGACTACGACATGCTTATCTTCTCAACCCCTACCGGCGTGAAGTATCTCACCCAGGCTTTCCCCGACATGAAGGAAGACCAGGTGAAGATCGGTGTCTTCGGACCCGCTACGGCAAAGGCTGTCAAGGATGCTCATCTCAACGTGGATCTTATGGCCGGTACGCCCGAGCACCCCTCGATGATCAATGCGCTGAAAGACTTCCTTGAGAAGGAGAACGGCAAGCAGGCATAAGCCTGCGCCGACGATTACAGGCTATGATACAGACCATGACCTCAGGCCAGACCTTGCCCAAAACAGAACGGCTGTACCACAAGAAGCTCATCGACAGCCTCTTCGGTGGCGGCAAGAGCAGAAGCATGACTGCGTTTCCGCTCCGCCTGGTCTATATGCCGCTGGCAACAGCAAACGGTTCGGAAACGGCAGCAGACCAAGTGCCTGTCAGCACGATGCTCGTCTCTGTGCCTAAGCGCAATCTCCACCGGGCAAACAAGCGCAACCGCGTCAAGCGGCAGGTCCGGGAGGCTTACCGCAAGCATAAGACCATCCTCGATGGCCATCCGTTCGCGTTGGCGTTCATCTGGCTCGACCCAAAGCTGTGGCCATCGGCCGACGTGGAGCAACGCGTCGTGAGTCTGCTCAGCAGGGTCGTGGAGAAAAGCAGCATGGAAAAGAGCAGCATGGAAAAGGACACGAAGGAGGCTGGTCATGAAGACGCTTAGGCATGTTCTCCACCTCATCAGCCATGCCGTTTCCTGGCTGCTCGTCCTTCCGATAATCTTCTATCAGAAGTTTATCACGCCCTACACCCCGCCCTCGTGCCGCTTCACGCCCACCTGTTCAGAATATGCACGTCAGGCCATTCTTAAGCACGGACCGGTCAAAGGTCTTGCACTGGCCATTTGGCGAATCTTAAGATGCAACCCTTGGGGTGGCAGCGGCTATGACCCGGTGCCGTAAGTTGTCCTCAATAGAATATGAGGCGCCCCAGTAACATAATTAATCATTTGTCTCAATAATAAAACATCTTTCAGACGATTCATTCAACTGATTATTTGAGACACAAAAGAATTATCGATGAAAAACTTTGTTGAAGAACTGAAATGGCGCGGCATGCTTGCCCAGATCATGCCGGGAACAGAGGAGTATTTACAGTCGCACCTCGTCTCAGCCTATCTCGGCACAGATCCTACTGCCGATTCACTTCATATCGGCCATCTGTGCGGCATCATGATGCTTCGCCATCTGCAGAGCTGCGGCCACAAGCCGTTCCTCCTCGTCGGTGGCGCTACGGGTATGATTGGTGACCCTTCCGGCAAGAGCCTCGAGCGTAACCTCCTCGACAGCGACACGCTCTACCACAATCAGGAGGCTATCAAGAAGCAGGTGTCTAAGTTCCTCGACTTCGACGGCAACGAGCCTAACAAGGCTGAGCTGGTCAACAACTACGACTGGATGAAGGACTATAAGTTCCTCGACTTCGTGCGCGACATCGGCAAGCACATCACGGTCAACTATATGATGGCTAAGGAGAGCGTGCAGCAGCGCCTCAACGGTACTGCCCGCGACGGTCTGTCGTTCACGGAGTTCACTTATCAGCTTCTCCAGGGATACGACTTCCTCTATCTCTATCAGCACTATGGTGTACGCCTGCAGCTCGGCGGTAACGACCAGTGGGGTAACATGACGACAGGTACAGAGCTCATCCGCCGCACCCTCGGCAATGACGCAGAGGCGTTCTGCCTCACCTGCCCGCTTATCACCAAGGCCGACGGTAAGAAGTTTGGCAAGACAGAGAGCGGAAACGTATGGCTCGACCCGAACCGTACCACTCCCTACGCTTTTTATCAGTTCTGGCTCAACGTGAGCGACGAGGATGCTGAGCGGTACATCAAGATCTTCACCGATCTCGACCAGGAGACCATCAAGGATCTCACAGAGCAACACAAGCAGGATCCCGGACGCCGTATCCTCCAGCACCGGCTCGCCGAGGAGGTGACGACACTCGTCCACTCGAAAGAAGCCCTTGACATGGCTATCGCGGCTTCTAACATCCTCTTCGGAAAGGCTACAAAAGACCAGCTGGCAAGGCTCGACGAGGCAACGCTCAACGATGTCTTCAAGGATGTGCCGCACTACGACCTCCCGAAGGCCGAGCTCGGTGGAAAGGCTATCGACCTCTTCTGTGCCGATGGCTGGAACATCTTCCCCTCCAAGGGTGAGATGCGCAAGCTCGTCAAAGGCGGCGGCGTGAGCCTCAACAAAGAGAAGCTGACGGCTTTCGATCAGGTGGTCACCTCTGACGACCTCATCGACGGCAAGTACCTCCTCTTGCAGAAAGGCAAGAAAAATTACTTCCTCATCACGGTGAAATAAAAACTCTTCAGCGCCTTCTCCCTTAATCCCTCCCCCAAGAGGAGAGGGTTGATATGCTTCTTGAATCGAAAAGGGAGAATAGCACTAATGCCCACTTCTATAGATACTATAGCTATAGTATCTATAGCATCTATAGAATCTATAGTAACGCAAACAGGGCGGCTCTTTCGGGCCGCCCTGTTTGCGTTATGTTATGTATCGATTAGAGTTCGAATTTGTAACCGAGTGTGATCTGGAACACGCTGTTCTTGGAATCGCTCCAGTCAGCAACCTTCGTCAGACCCCAGTTGTAACGGGCATCGATTACCAAGGGTACAGTAGGAAGCTCGTAGCTCATGCCTACGGGGATAGAGAAGTCGACGCTCTTGGCATCAACATCTGAAGATGCTTTCCAACCAGCATAAGTGCCAGAAATCTCGCTGTTCACGTTGAAACCAGGCTGAACACCGAGCTTGACGGCAAGACCCTTTGCCACATAAACATTAGCCATGATAGGCACGTTCACATAGTCGAGCTTGTAAGTAGCATCGCCATTCTTAGCACCCTGCTGAGAATAGAGCGCACCAAAACTAAGACTGAAGATGTCACCTGCTTGATACTCTAACTCTGCGCCAGCTGCTACGCCATAGCGGGGATCACCACCATCGTTCTTGGTCAGGCTGGCAATGTTTAGACCCACCTTCGGCTGCAGGGTGAAGGAACCTACTGCGTGCTGAGCGAATGTTGCTGTGGATGCTGCGAGGAGCATCAGAGCGGAAGCTAAAAACTTTTTCATAGTCGTTTGTTATTTAATGATATTGTTAATTATCTTCTTGTCTGTCGTTTGTCGAACGAATATTACCTTCGTTTTCTAATAACGACGCAAAGATAAGGCCAAAGTTACAAGTGAGGGTGGGGAAAAACCCTATTTAGGAAGGGAGTTTTCCCTAATCCAGCTTTTCTTGCGATAAATCAAGACTTATTCAACCGCATTTGACAACTTGACACAATATGGCACACACGACTTTCCCTATTCGCCTTCGCTATCTTCCCAAAGAGATTGGATCGGTTTGGCAAGAACTTCATCAGGATTGTAGACGTTGATAGAGTTTTCTGTGGATAATGTTTCTGAATAATTTCCATTTGGCTGTTTTGATAAGCCTTTTACAGATGCAGCTAACAGATAAGTGTCTAAACTCGTATCCTTTACACGGATCTTCGGTGCTTCATATATTTGTTTCATAGCATTGTTCTTTTATTATTCGTAGTTCTGCGGTTACTTTACGATGATCTTTCTTCCATTCTCTATGACAATACCTTTGTATCTGTTGCTGACACGCTCTCCCGCAAGATTATAGCGTACGGCTTGGCTCTGTAGCTGCTTGATGCTTCTGATGTCTGTCGGAGTCTTTGCGTCTACCCTATAGAATGGTTTGGCTGCCGTGTTTTTTTTGATCAGCAGGCAGCCTTTATAGCTCGGCATCGACTTGCCTTTAGCGTACGGGAAGAAGCCACACACTCCCTCTTTCATAGATAGGACATAGACTGTCCGCTCTTCGGTAACGCGTGTGTCCGCCGTGTAGAAGGTCAGTTCGTTATCGTTAAGAGGATCAGCGCTTGCTACATTTGTAAAGGTATAACTCCCTGGATCACCTTTCAGTACGACAGCCGTATTTGCGGGAATAGATGTTCTAACCGGAGTGAGTACAATAGCGTTCGTTGTAACATCATATTTTGTTTGAAACGCTTGGATTCCCTTAGTCTGGCTGAAGTCGATAGGCCTGTGGCTGACATAAGTTGCCCAGCCTGCTGACGTAATGGTAACTTGATCCTTATACGTTTCCAAGCTTGTTAGAGAAGGACTCTGTAAGACCAGCGAATCACCTACTTCTTCCGCATGGCCGTAGACCGTCAGTGTGTCGCCGCGGGCAATCTGATGCTGGTTTGTGAACTTAGCATCCTTCAGCCCCTTTCCTCCCTGCACCACGATCGCATTTTTGTCTATGCCATCATCGGAGAGATGATAACTGATCGTTCCTGCCGAACTGTCATATTTGCCGACTTTCGAGACGATGCCCTTGATATATCGTTGCTCTTTTGGCGGCCGGTTTATATAAAAGAACGTATTGATATCGCCAACAGTATAAGGATCGGTATCTGTTTTACCATTACCTATAGAATAAAACACCTCAATCTTTTTTATCCACCACTTATTATAGAAAATATTTGTAAATGTCACACTATTTGAATCTCCTATCCATGTTGTGACATTGTTTTTCGGTGAATAAGTTCCATTACCGCCGGTTGCTTCATTTCCTTTATTCAATATATAGGAACCGTTTTTACTAAAGGTAATCACTATCTGCCAAATCAAATAATTCGAATGGTTGGTTGCGATATTGAAAGAGTTTACATTTCGATCATAAACCACTACCGAAGAATGATCTCTATTCCAATTCGGTACCAATTTTGTAGACGTTGAATTAAAGTTAATAGTAATATTGGTTCCTTTTACCTCTTTTATTTCTTGTTGGTTTGAGTACCCCATTTTCGTAAAGTCAAAGGTCTCAACGGCAGCGTTTGTTGTTTCCACTCCTACGAGCAGTAACAGAAGCGTCAAGAATAGATTACATATTTTTTTTATGTCTTCCTTATAATGTTTTCTTTTCAACATACAGCTTTTTCTTTCCTTTTCCATACACATTTTCAGTTCACCTTACAGCTTCTTCTTCTCCACCACCTTACCTTTGACAATCTCGAAGCGCCGGTCAAACTCCTCCTTTGTGCGCTTCCAGCGGTTGTGCGTCCAGAGGTAATACTGCGGGGCCTCACGTACCGATTGCTCCAGCATCCGGAAGAATCGACGCGTCAGCTCACCCTCAGGAAGGCTTGCGGGATCATCAGACAACAGGACATACTCCACATCGTAATAGCCACGGCGGGGGCGCGTCATCTTGACATAATAGACGGCATCGTTCATCTTCCGCGAGATGCGCTCGGCACCGGTGAAGACGGGTGTAGCGGGGTGGTTGAGGAACGGTAGCCAGAGATGAATGTTCGTCCACTTCGGCGCTTGGTCAGCGATATATCCCGAAAGGCTCATGCGTCCTTCACGCCTCCAGCTGACGAGCTGCCGGAGGATATCGCGCTTCGGCGTGGGAACACCCGTCGGCGGATAAGAGCGCAGCCGGAGGAAGGCATAGTTGATAGCCTTACTGTGCAGGGGATCATAGATGAGACAGACGCGACGTTCGGGATTCATGTCCTTGCCGACACGCGAGAGCCACTCCCAGTTACAGTAATGACCGAGGAAGCCCGCCGTGTTCCTCCCTTTGAGGAACCACGCCTCATGCACCTCCGGGTTCTTGACATGAAACCTTCGGTTCAGCTCCCTGTCACTGATGCTCATCAGTTTGATGGCCTCTAAGAAATAGTCGCAAAACCAATGATAGAACTTCTTCTCTATCGTCTTGATCTCTTTCATCGATTTCTCGGGGAAAGCCGAGGTGAGGTTACGCCTGACGATACTCCGCCTATACCTTATTATATAATAGAGCAACGGCATGAGCATGTCAGAGAGTGCATACAGCACCCTGAAAGGCAGGGTGCTGACAGCATAGAGAAGATAATAAACGACTTTTGTCATTGAATCATATTATCGTTTGAATGCAGGGACAGCCCCTGCACGGTATCAATTATACTTTCCGGTCTTCCTTGATGAGCTTGAGCAGATGCTCCACGGCCTCACCCTCAGGAATGTTATGCTCCACGCACGTTTTCCCTTTGTAGAGTGAGATCTTTCCCGGCCCTGCCCCGACATAGCCATAGTCGGCATCTGCCATCTCACCGGGACCATTGACGATACATCCCATGATACCGATCTTCAGACCTTTCATGTCCTTTGTCGCCTCATGGATACGCTTGATGGTGTCGCGCAAGTCATAGAGCGTGCGGCCGCAGCCCGGGCAACTGATATACTCGGTCTTGGAGGTGCGCAGCCGACCGGCCTGAAGGATGCCCAAGGCGGTATCCTCAATGTCGGCAGACTTGATGTTGCCTTCGTTCATGAGCCAGATGCCATCGCAGAGTCCGTCCATCATCAGAGCACCCATGTCGGCAGCCGACTCAAGCTGGAACTCCTCCTTGTCGTTCAGTTTATACATCTGAGCAAAGACCACGGGGTTCTTCACGCCGGCGATCATCATCTCATGGACGAGCGCCCGCTGCGAGCCCAGACGGTTCTGATGGTTGCTCACACAGACGACGACGATCTCCGGATGCGACTTCAGGCAGGCGAGATACTCCTCTGAAGGGGTGCCGAACTGCAAGACGAGGAACTTCAGCTTGGCATCGTTCATGCTGACAAACGGCATGGCGGTGACAGGATAGACAGGATAGAGCTGAGGCTTATCCGCGGCATTCATATAAAGCTGATAGTCGACGATATATTTCTGCCCCTTCACGAGTGTCTCTGGCAGTTCAGAGCCTACATAGAGATAGTCGGCCTTGGAGGGTGCGTCGGCATCGTCAGTATCCTTGTTACGGCTTGCGATGACCACCGGCACATTCTTGCCTCCGATGTTCCCCACGGGGATCGTCAGACGACGCTCCGGATGGAGCCAGTCGAAACCTCCATAAGTCTCACCGGGGATAAGGATATGTCCCGCCTTACGACCGATGTAATCGACGAGATGACGGGCCACGGGGATCTCAGCCTCCGGCTCCTCCGTGAGCGACACACGCACGGTGTCACCGATACCATCGGCCAGGAGCGCACCGATACCCACGGCACTCTTGATGCGGCCGTCCTCACCCTCACCGGCTTCCGTCACACCGAGATGAAGGGGATAATGCATGTCTTCCTTGTCCATCGTCTCGACGAGCAGACGCACGGAACGCACCATGACGACGGTGTTGCTCGACTTGATGGAGATGACGACATCGTTGAAGTCGTGTTTCTTGCAGATACGCAGAAACTCCATGCAGCTCTCTACGATACCTTCCGGCGTGTCGCCGTAGCGGTTACGGATACGGTCGGAGAGCGACCCATGGTTCACACCGATACGGATCGCCGTGTGATGCTCCTTGCAGATGTCGAGGAACGGCACCAGCCGGTCCTCGATCTTCTGTAGCTCCTCGGCATATTCCGCATCGGTGTATTCATGCTTGATAAACTTACGCGCGGGGTCCACATAGTTGCCCGGATTGATACGCACTTTCTCGGCATAGAGCGCCGCGACATCCGCCACACGGGGGTTGAAATGGACATCAGCCACGAGCGGCGTGGCAAAGCCATCCTTGCGGATGCCTGCACTGATGTTCTTCAGGTTCTCCGCTTCCTTGACACCCTGCGTGGTGAGCCTGACGAGCTCACCGCCCGCCTTGATGATACGCTCAGCCTGCGCAACACTGCCCGCGGTATCGTCGGTACTCGTCGTCGTCATCGACTGGATACGGATGGGGTTGTCACCGCCCATATCCAAGGAACCGATATGGACCACCGAGGACTGACGCCGGTGATAATTGAACAGATCCATTCAGCACTTGAATTTATAGTCCTTGATAGCAGCGAGGTCAGCATTGGCCTTCTCTATCTTCTTTCCCAATCCTGCTTTCCAGGCATCGACCTTCTTGGCAATCTCTGCATCGCCGAGCGCAATCATCTCCGCAGCGAGAATAGCCGCGTTCTGAGCGCCATTGACACCTACGGTAGCCACAGGTATGCCTGGAGGCATCTGGATGATGGAGAGCATAGCGTCGAGCCCGTCGAGCATACCCTTGATAGGCACACCGATGACAGGCAGTGGGGTAGAGGCAGCGATGACACCCGGCAGGGCAGCGGCCATACCGGCTCCGGCAATGATCACTTTCACGCCACGAGCCTTGGCTCCTTTGGCAAACTGCTCCACAGCATCGGGTGTGCGATGGGCGGAGAGGGCGTTCATCTCAAAAGGAATCTCCTGATCCTCAAGCCATTTGCAAGCTTTCTCCATAACAGGAAGGTCGCTTGTAGAACCCATGATAATACTTACTAACGGCTTCATAATTATTTAATATTGAAATATATCCGGTTGCGGACGGCCACAAGAGTCGCCCTTGCATAACTATTGTTGCACAGATCAAATGATAGCCCAGAAACCTAAGACCGATCCGACCAAGAAACCGGTCACTACTTGTGCCAAGGTGTGCTGACGCAGAATCATACGGCTGGTTCCTACCATTCCGGAAATAAGCAGGATGACGCAGAACCACCACAGCGGATTGAAGGCGAAGAGGATGGAAAAGGCTACAAGGGCACCCTCAAATCCTCCGATGGCCGCCGTATGCGTGGAGATCTTCCACCATACGTTGACAATGGCGCACACGATCTGTATCAACAGGGCTGCTATGAGAATGTTGGCCATAAACTGCGGAATGTGCAGATAGGTCATGACAAAATAGCACATTGTGTAACAGAGAATGGCGATGATGTAAGGCACCATACGGCTCTCGCGCTTGCCCAACTGCCACTTAGACCATCCCTGGTAGGAGCGATAGGAGTGGATGAGAAGCGTGGGCAGGAGGATGGTGAAGAGGTATACCATCAGCAACACCATGGCTTTGTAGGCAAACGGCATAAGGTTCATGTAGCTGAAGATGAACAACGCCAGCAGACCCGCCAAAGGCAGGTAGAAGGGCGTGAACACCATGCTCACGACACGTGCCGCTATGATTATATCTTTCTCGCGCATATTTACTAATCAATATATAATAGGATTCTAACTCAGAACTTCTAATTAAATAACTTCTAACTTCTAACTCCTAACTCCTATCTCCTAACTTCTAACTCCTAACTCCTAACTCCTAATTCTTAACTTCTCCTCAGTCTTGCCACCGGCAGTCCGAGCTGCTCCCGGTATTTGGCAACGGTACGTCGGGCAATAGGAAAGCCTTTCTTCTTCATCTCCTGAGCCAGAACATCATCGCTGAGCGGCTTGTGCTTGTCCTCATGGTCGATGAGATCTTTCAGCGCCAGCTTGATCTTACGCGTCGACATCTCCTCACCGTCTTTCGTTACATAGCCGTCGGTGAAGAAGAAGCGCAGCGGGAACGTGCCCCATCGCGTCTGCGCATATTTCATGTTGCTCACACGGGAGATCGTAGAGATGTCCAGTCCCGTCTTCTCTGCAATATCTTTCAGGATCATCGGCTTGAGGTCAGCCTCATCACCATTCTGGAAGAACTTCTTCTGCCAGTTGATGATGGCTTTCATCGTGACATAAAGGGTGTGGCGGCGCTGCCTCACGGCCTCGATATATCCTTGCGCCTTGTCCACTTTCTCCTTGGCATAGAGCAGCGCCTCCTTCTCCTTGCGGTTCATGTTCTGCTTGTTCGTACGGTAGGTGTCGACCATCTCCGTGAACGAAGGAGAGATTCTCAAGTCTGGGATCCGTCCATTGTTGAGGGTGAACGACACGTTGCCGTCGTCGTCGGTATCGACAATGAAGTCGGGCGTTATCTGCTGCAGGCTGCGGCCTTCGGTCTCGCCGAGAGCTGCTCCCGGCTTGGGGTTGAGCTTCTTGATCTCTTCGTGGATGATGTTCGACTGCTCCGGTGTGAGGTTCATCGACTGGGCGATCTTGTCCCAATGCTTCTTGATGAAGTCGTCGAAATGGTTGCTGATGACCTCTTTCATAAGGCGCTTGAGCTTACTGTCGGGTCTGCGCGCTATCTGCAGGAGCAGACACTCCTGGAGCGAGCGGGCTCCGATGCCCGCAGGGTCGAAGGTCTGCAGGATCTTCAAGACCTTCTCTATCTCCTTCACCGGCACGTCGATGCCATGGTAGATGGCGAGCTCATCACAGATATCATCGAGACTCTTGCGCAGCAGGCCGTCACCGTCGAGGGAGCCGATGAGATACTCCATGATCTGCTGTTGCTGATCGGTGAGCTCCGTCTCGCCCATCTGCTCTTTGAGCTTGTCGTAGAAAGAGGTGGTGTCGCCCCACACCGTTTCTTCATAGTCGGCATCAGGGTTGGCCTGTGAGCTCCCATGCGTCGGTTCCGGCATCTCATCATCACTGCCTAAATCCTCCAGGGCGTTGTCAAGCGCTTCCTCGCGCTCTTCGCGCTCCGACTTCTCCTCAAACGAATCGTCGTCGGAGGAGACGCTGTCGTCGTAAGTGTCGTCCTCGCTGCTTGGCATCGTGTCCAACGGGTCGTCGTCGCGTTTCTCTTCGAGCGCCGGGTTGTCGTCGAGCTCAGCGCTGATGTTCTGTTCGAGCTCAGCGAGCGGCATCTCCAAGAGCTTCACCTGCAGCATCTGCTGCTGTGAGAGCCTTTGTTGCTGAACCTGTTGCTGGGTCTGGGTCTGTATGAGTTTTTGTGCCATAAGTATCTTTTTTTGATAGGGAAGCAGTCACTATGTGACTGCTTACACAACCGTTCATTAAGACTTCATCGACTGTTCACGAAGTATTCTTTCAGCTGTGCAGCCAATGCAGCCAAAGCCTCTAAGTCCTCATTGCCGAATCGCTTCCAAATATTATTGCAAGCGGGGAGAAAGGGCGAATCGGTGTGGTTGTATTCACTGATGTAAGGGTCGCAGACGAGGAACACATCCATCACGTCCACGATCGTCTTCGGTGTCTCGCGGATGAGCTTCGACAGCTCCTGCACCTCCGGCGTGTCCTCCACCATCGTTATCGGCGTAAGTCGGAAATAAAGGTCGAGGATGAGGATAAGCTTCACGGGGGTCAGCGTTCCTGTACTGATGGGCTTGAAGTCTTTTTCCCACGACTCGTTAATCTCAACACCGTCGTAGAAGACCGAGGCATTGCCAAAACCTTTCATTTGCCGAAGCAAGTTGATGCCCCGCTTCAGTTTTTTAGGGCTGTTGGCGTAGGTGTCCCAAAGCCGTTGCAGTCGTGGCGTGTTTATCTGCCGCAGGCGGAACAGTCGTTGATGGATCTCTGCCGGATGGATATGAAGTTCCATCGCCACGTCGATCAGTGAGCGGCTGTAGAGATGCTTTACACCTTGCGGTTTTTTCAAATAGAGCTGTATGAGCAACAGCCAATAGTCATCATGCCATTCATCGCTTCGTGCCATAACTGTGCCTTTCTTTTATTATGCTACAAAATTAATAAAAAAAACGGATAGGTACATCTTTTTCACCAAAGAATATCATCCATAGGTTCTGACTTCGTCAATGCGTCACTCCCAACTTCTTCTTCGTGCCACATATGAGGCACGATCGTGACACGGCCATGACGCAATGGCAATTTCTGTCGTTCCGCATCTTCATGTCAAAAAGGCTGAGAAGTTACCTTTGAAGCTTGCATGCGTGGAAAATAGAGAAGACCACCCGACTTCGTCACTTTTTTGTTGAAACCCAATGCTGCCCTTGATCATCAGACTTTTCACGCAGCGTGAAACATCGAAATCGCGATTGATATGGAATCGCGGGTCGATTGCAGTGCAAACGGCCCGCGATTGCGGTTGAATCGCAAAACACCGTGAAACATTTTCTCCTTCAACAAGGGCGGGCATTGCCGTGCGCGGCGGGCCTAACAATAAGGTCGTAACACATGTCTGTTCGCCCCCGACGAGGCAGCCCTGCGCGGGCGCAATTTTAACAATTAAGGGTAACAAGTAACAAGTAACAAGTAACAATAAGGTCGGAACATACATGCGGCGGTCCGTTGGGAAAGAATTTTTTGAACGTTGAACGAGAGATATAAATAGATTATATACATTATTATTATTATATATTATAATGTTCGCGAGGTTCAAAAATTTTTTGGAACCTATTGAACGACCTTATTGTTACTTGTTACCATTGGGGGTGGTGGTTTTGGGAGACAGATCATGCGGAACGACCTTATTGTTACTTGTTACTTGTTACTTGTTAATATTGGGGGTGGCGAATTTGGGCGGCAGAACATGTGTTCCGACCTTATTGTTAGTTGTTAGTTGTTAGTTTTAGTGAGTATAAATATGCCGATACCTTTCGGGAAAGCGTTTTCTTACGGCACGTTCCTCCAATACCTCCGCAGCCCGGGGCTTATATCGGACAACTCATCTGCAAAGGCCAGAAACTTTGCGACACGCTCGAACCGCCGACTTGGGTGTCCCAATGATGAATACAGGAAAAACATTCACTTGCGAAGGTTGTGGAGTGATGAGACAGCTAAAATTAAATACTGTTTTTCGTTTTATGCTTGCGTAATAAAAAAAATACGTAACTTTGCGGGAAATAAAAAAGAACGTAATAAAAACAACGATGAAACTCAGCTATTACCTGACAGTGATCCTGCTTTTCTCCGGCATTCTCACTTTCAGTTCATGTGGTGATGACAACAACGGTCCTTCGCCGGATGTCAACAACACTATTGTGGGTGTCTGGCAGATTGCAGGAGAAGATTTGAATGGTGATGGAGCCATACAGGGTATCGTGGTTCACGAAGACGGAACGGTGACGGGATGGTTGTACACCGCTTCTGAACAAGACCCTTACCAGTTCTCTTTTAAGACCGGTAAATGGTCTGTCAACGGCAACCACTATGAGATGCAGCTCCCCAAAAGTGCAGGCAGCTATTACCAGGTGACGGTAGCGGGCAACAACGACTCGCTGATGTATCTCGCTTACAACGGTAAGACCTCGGTCGTTCCCTTCCACCGGCTGGCTAAGCTGCCGGGCGACGGCGACGCAACACTCCGCCTGCTCGAAAGCATGAAGATGAGCAACTTCAAGATGAGTGATCTCACCGGGTACTGGGCATGCACGGGAGAAGATGGGAGCGTGCAGGATGATGGCATCTACATCGACCAAGCGGGCAATGTCTCGCTGATAGGAACGATCCTCGACTGGGCCTCCTCCTTGCGTCGGACGGTACAATACCACTCAGACAAGGTGACGCTCAACGCTTATCTCTGTACGATCCCTTACTACGGAACGAGGTATGCGCTTTATGGCGTGAACGACACCATGATGCTCGTCGTTGATAACGATGGAGGGAAGGTGGAGAAGTTTGTGCGTCAGACGGTTCCTCAGGAGATGGAGCGCGCAGAAAAGATAGCCAACAGTAACGTCCCCGACTGGCTGGGCACAACATGGGAGGCGGTTCACTATAAAAACGTGAATGGCAGTCAAACGTCAGAAGACTTTGATATCAATGAAAACGACTGGACACGGCAGTTCTACCGGGAGCTCGTTTTCTCGTCCGACCATCAGCTGAAACAAAAAGGAAGGTACGGCGACACCGCAGACCGGACTTTCTATGTAGATAACGATACGATATTGATCGCGGAGTCGATGGATGATCTGATCAACAATTCCGCCACGGAAAGCTGGACCATTGTTTCCCATTCGAACGACGAACTGACCCTCAAAAAGTCATGGACCGGCAGTTACGAAATCTATACCTATAAACGCAAGCAATAATGAAAAAGATATTCTCCTTTTTAATGATGCTCCTGCCGCTGACGGCTTCGGCACAGAATGAGAGCCGCCGTGTGTCACTCGAACCACGCGTGGGCATGACCATCGCAAAGATGAGCGGATCGGCGCTGAACTTATCCGAGACGTGGAAGGCAGGATGCACGGGAGGCGTGGAAGTAGAGATTCCGTTGTCCGACTACTATTCGCTCACCACGGGGGCGGACATCAGCAATATCGGCACAGGTTTTAAGGAGCAAAAAGAGACGCACGCCTCGGTGAAAGAGAAGCTCTTGGTGACCTATGTCACGGTGCCTTTGCAGCTGAGGGCTTATTTCAAAGGGCTCAGGGGGCTGTCGGCTCACCTCGGTCTGCAGGCGGGATTCCTCGTCAACGCCAAGGACAAGGCGACGGTGAAGTCGATCCGCACGATGAATCTCGGGGACGGAACGTCCTCCATGTATCTGTGGGAAAACTATACGGAGAAGAAGTCGGAGAAGGTGAGCGACAAGTTCCGCAACGTCGTGGCAGGTATCCCCATGGGTCTGAGCTATGAATATCACCATGTGATGATTGATGCTACCTACACGCTGGAGGTACTGCGCCAGGCCGTAAGTCTTGACACATCCAACAACTGGACCTCTTTCTCGGAGGACCAGACAGCCCGCAACTATCCTATCTGTATCACGATAGGATATAAGTTCCGGCTGTAAAGTGCAAGGGATGGACATGCGTGACCTGAGGGACAATCATCGGCTTCGTACAAAAATATCAAAAAAACTCCCATTGCATTTGCTCTTTTCAAAAAAAACATCTACCTTTGCACCACATTTTGTAGATATGTTCCTCAAAAGCAGGTTAGCATGCTACGCCTGGATGGCGGAATAGGTAGACGCGCTGGTCTCAAACACCAGTGCCGCAAGGCATCTCGGTTCGAGCCCGAGTCCAGGTACAATATAAATTCCGTGAGTTCTTTTACACAAAGAGCTTACGGGATTTTCTTTTTTCTTCGCATCTCCCTGCGCATCGGTCTTGCCTACGCTGTCGAGTCTATTTTTTCTCACTGTTCCACTACCCATTCCATACCAGACGATTAGGCATGGATACATCCCCACGATTAGGTATTTTGCACCGTCAGCAGCCAGTTTGTCGCCGAACCTTTCGTCGGTGATCCTTTTTGTGAGTAATTTTGCGAAAGTTTTAGTATTTTTATATAAAAGATATGTATTCAAAGATGATAGCTATGACGGCAGTGTGCTTAGGTGTGTTCACCAATGCCAGTGCTCAGACCGACAGTCTTGCCGTCAGGAAAGGAAGAGTATTGGACACCAAAGGTGAAGCTATTCCTGGTGTGATTGTTTCTGTTAGTCGTACCGAAGAGCGGACCATAGCCGACGAAATGGGCTACTTCACCCTTCCCGACGATGTTGTTGCGGGTGACACCCTGACATTCACCAGCATGGGCTTCAAACCTACCCGCCGCATCGTCCCTCCAGCCGATGGCAGTAATAAGACATTTACCATCCGCATGAAAGACGGTATGACAACCCTACAGGAGGTAGAGGTTGTAGGCCGTTATGAGAAGTCGTATAAGAACACCCTCTCTTTCATAGGAACCAAGACTGCAACGCCGCTCAAGGACATACCGCAGTCTATCGGCTATGTCACCAAGGAGCTTGTCCTCGACCAAGGAGCCCATACCGTCAATGATGTGGTGAAGAACATCAGCGGTGTAAGTCAGTACACTTTCTATAACGACTTCTCCATCCGGGGTTTCCGTACGACCGGCAACCGCAACTCTGGCAATCTCATCAACGGGATGCGGGCTCAGACGAGTCTGTGGAAGCAGAGTTCACTGGCCAATATCGAGCGCGTGGAGATTATCAAGGGTCCTTCCTCGGTACTCTTTGGTAATGCCGCTCCCGGTGGTGTCATCAACCGCGTGACCAAGAAGCCACTCTCTGAGACGCGCCATACCGTCTCGGTGACAGCAGGCAGCTTCAACACCATTGATACCTATACCGACTTTACTGGACCACTGAACCGCAAGCACACATTATTATGTAGGTTGAACCTCGGCTATGAGAATAGCGATACCTACCGCGACTTGCAGCAGACGAAGTCGTATATTGTAGCTCCATCGTTCTCCTTTCTCCCCACCGACAAGACACAGTTTAATGTCGACCTCTCGTGGCAGTATAACAACGGCAAGGTAGATCGCGGGCAGGCTATCTTCGGCGATGGCAGTCTCTACTCGCGTCCCATCTCCAGCTCACTCTCGGCAGCCAACGACTATCTGCATGAAAACCTGATGAATGTCACGCTGTCGCTCACACATAAATTCAACCGGCACCTGACATTCAACAGCATATACCTCAACTCATCCTACGACGAGGATCTGCGTGAGCACAACCAAGCCAATGCCTATGTCACACTTGCTGATGGTACCACCGACCCGACAAAGGTGCTCATGCAATGTCTTATCCGCAAACGCCATTTCCGCAACAACAACTTCAACAACTACCTGACATGGACGACACGCACTTGGGGCATCGACCATAAGGTGCTCGTGGGCTATGACTATTTCCAGACCATCCTCAGGCCAGGTTCCTCGCAGATGCTCGCCTCGGGATATCTGAAGAAGGATGGCACCACCTCTACGAAATATACTGTGAAGACAAAGGATCAGTTTGTGCTCGATGCTGATGGCAACCCGGTGACCAATGTTCCTGCCTTTGACCTGACCACGAGCTCGGGCAATGCCATCTTGGATATCAGTAAGTATGTCTTTGTCTCGTCCAATATCTCGCCCTACGAGCAGTATTCACATGGTGTCTATGTTCAGGAACAGATGGATGCAGGCTTCCTGAAGCTGCTGTTGGGGCTGCGCCAGGAATGGTTCACCGATGTCCTCAACAAGGGCATGTCTGGTGAGCGCACCACGCACCAGCACGCTTTTCTTCCGCGTGTGGGCTTGGTGGGCACCGTCAACAGTCATATCAATCTCTATGCCACATGGATGAAAGGCTTTGAGCCCCAAGATGCTGCCACCCAGAGTGATCCCAATGCCGGTGGTCCCTTCGATCCGGAGACGAGTACGCTCTACGAGGCCGGTACCAAAACCGAGTGGCTCGACGGTCGGTTGAGTGCCACCATGGCCGTCTACCGTCTTGCCAAGACCAATGTGCTCTACAATGCCGGTGACGAGGGCAACCCGGACCTTATGGTACAAGTGGGCGAAGAGGTGGCGCGTGGCGTGGAGATGGATGTCGCCGGTGACATCCTTCCCAACTGGCACGTGCAGGCCAGCTATGCCTATACCAACGCGAAGATTACCAAGACTGCCACCGACACAGAAAAGGACTTCGGCTTACAGCGCCCGAACACACCACGACACAGTATGAACATCTGGTCGAAATATATCATCGAGCATGGCAGCTTGCGCAATCTCGGACTGGGACTGGGCTTCAATGCCGTATCGAGCCGCTACGGGCAGGTGGGGCGTCGCGCCAACACCGTGACCTATCCTGGCTACGGACTCTTCAATGCTGCCCTCTACTACCGCCTCCGTCATCTACAGATGCAGGCCAACTTCAACAATGTCTTCAACCGTACTTACTGGGTGGGCGGCTACGACAAGCTACGCTCCTTCCCCGGTGCACCCCGCAACATCAATCTTACGGTGACCTACGGATTCTAATATGCACAGGACCCTCTGCGATGTCTCGTTGCAGAGGGTCTTTGGATTTAATATCGAAGTGCACCAAAACTTAGCGTTTTTATCTTGTTACTATCTTGGCAACTTAACGCGTATCACCGGCCGCACACCATAGAGGCGGGTCACCGACCTCCCCACATTCAGCGAGCCCGTACTGCCCAAGAAGACGCCACACGACATCGTCTTCCCAGGATCTTGTGCTCCTTTGGAGCGGGTCCAGTAATCGGCATATCCCACCGAGCTTGGCCCATTTCTGCCGTCGTTGACCTTCAACCCCATGGAGACAGCGTACGCTGTTCCCTTGGCCTGTGCACCGGTGTAGTTGTGAGGGTCATAGCCTAACTCTTCGAAGCGAGCGCGCTTGCTGAGCCCAAAGAGACTGAAGATCTCTTCACCACTCAGCGCATAGACCTTGTCTTCTGTATCAGAATCGCCTTCTGTGGTGTAATATTCCCAGTTGTCGCCCTTCTTCAACCTATTAAAGGCGATAAACTTCCCTTGGGAGTGCATGGCAACCTTTGAGGTCAAGATTTGTTTCTTCTCCATCTCATTGAATGCCATGTTGTAGAAGCCTTCCGTATCTCCCGAAGCATTACTTCCGCCTTTACTGTTGAGCCATGCGCGAAGATTGCTATGGCTCCATTCATTGCCGTCAGCATCGTTGAGGTTAAAGGGTACGATGTCGATGATTTTATCTGTTATCAGCGTCAGCGTCCCGTCTTTGCCTACATCGAGCACTCTCCAGGCCAGACGAGGCCTGCCATTCGGCTCTCCTGCCCGTTGCGGATACGCACCGAAATAGATGATGTCACCTTTCTGATAGGTTGGCAACCCTTGTTTCTCAAAGCAGCTGTTCATCATGCGCGTAAGCGTCGTATTAAGGTGTCCGGGAGCGAAAGAGGCCTGCCTCAGCCCAAAACCGCCATTACGCAAGGTCCAGTCATCGGCACAATAGCCATTTATCTGCTCCGGTCGCTGCCAGCAATGGTTCACGACCAGCGTGTTGGATAGAACAGCGTGTTCTTTCATGTACCTGCCAGTAGGAGAATAGAGCTCCCCGGAGAAACAGGCAAAGCCAATATCACCCAATCTCATCACCTGGAGGTTGACACCCACAGTACCTGTCTTCTTAGCCGGGATGGAATCCGCAATATAGCTGATGGCCAGGTCAGGATTTTGTCGGTACTCACCCACCGACTTCAGGGCATGCTCCGCATCAGCGAAATGAATCTTAGAGAGGAAATAAAGAATATTTGTGTCGTTGTTGAAGGTTTCGTCAGGTTTCCCAGTCTTCGGTGAGGGAGCATACATATTATTCTGGATGATGGGATTCTGGTCGCCTGCAGCCCCTGACAGCCACATGGCCACGATGCCCGGATGTCTCTGCTCCATGTATCCTGACACGATACCGGGGATGTCAGCACTCACAGCCGTGCCGCCATCCGGCATACAGGTGTTGGCATGCATCACTGTACCATGGACAGCATAGTGCATGATACAGGCTATGGAGTTGCCATTGCTGTCTACAATATTGACAACGGCCAATGTGTGGTCGGTCTCCCCGGCAGGGTTCCATCCTATATCCCGTGTGTCTACGTACAATGAGTTGCGGTTGACGTTGATATAGCTCTCCGTATATCCTATCCCCACCGCTGCAGGACGCCGTGACCGCAACGCGGCATCAACAGCGGCAAGGGTATTGTCATAGCTCTTCCGTGCCCATCTCAACAGATTTGCCTTGTCAGGGGCGAGGTCTTTAGGAGCTTTCTTCCCCTGTAACATATCGGCAATGAGGACAGAGTCATGCTCTGTAATCTCTGGCGCGGCATGTGTATGGGTAGAAGTGAGTATGATATTCTCCAATGGCAGAGCGGTATGACGGGCTATGGCTTTTGCAAAGACAGGGCCGAAGGAGCGCCCTGTCTCACTGGCTATCAGCAGCACCGTCGTCGGACCTTTGCTCAGAGCTATGACCCGGACGGTAAGAGAGTCCAACACACCTGTTATCGTTACCTTTGGGGCACGTGTCAGCGGAAAGACTTCTGGTGTGATATCAGCCTTCGCGGCACCGGCCATGAAAACAGCATTGACATCGGCGGCAATGGCGTGGCCTGCTGCCATCATTGACACGACCATCACCATAAACGCCATCATAAAGTACTTTCTCATAGTTTTATTCCTTTTGAGTTACCAATCCTCGTACATATCATTTGAGGACCTGCTTGAAGAGCCAATTCCTTACACTGGCATATTGGTAGACCAGTCGCCATGTATAAGTTTTGTTGCAGAGGGCATTGTCGGGGATACCTTTTGGAACGATGGTTCCCGCTTTCATCAACAAGCATTTCACGTTAGCACTGTCCTCCGTGAGCAGGCTGATGTCTCCGTCCACCGTTTCATGAGCTTGTCCCATGTCCACCGTCTTACTGCTTGCCTTGGCTCCGGCTTTTTTCAGCTGTTTTATATATGCCGTCACCTCCGCCTTGGTGTCGCTGTCGGCATCGGCTGCCACAAAGAGTAGATGCTCATCTTTCAGCCTGCTGGCTGTGGCCGGATTCCATGCTCCTGACACCAGTAGGGAAGCGGCAAAACGATGTGGATACCTCTCCTGCAAAGCCAGGGCAGCACGGGCACCCAGAGACTGTCCGACGAGATACACACGGCTGCGATCCACATGATACAGATTCTCTATGGTGTCGAGCAGATTAGGAATGGCACTGAAGTCAGCGTTGACATGGTAAGCAGTGTCGGCGACATTATTTTTCAGCACCGGCACCAGCACTATTGACGGCTGTCGGCTCTGCTCTTCTGGTGTAGCCCAGATGACGGCGCCCAATCCCTCTGTCAGAGGGGCATCATGCTGATTCGCACAAGAATATTCATCCTCCAGATACAGCACAAGAGGATACTTCTTTGAAGCGTCGTAGTCATAAGGCAGAAAGATGTCAAACTTGGTGACCTCTCCGCGCTTAGGGTCCATAAAGTCTGGTTTGGCAAAATCGTCAAGCACGAGGTTCATGTTCTTTACGTTGTCAACCCATTCCGAATCGGCAGGTACTGCCAGCCCCTTCGTGTCCATGATGTCGGTTATCTGCCTCACGGAGATATCCTCGCCGTTGCCGCCATGTTTCGACGACAAGGATATGGAGGGATGTGCGGCAGGGTTTCCACGGAAGGCGATGACATCCTTCAACACGTTCTTTACCTCGAGATGGGGCAGCTTCTTTCCCTCCCGTTTCCATCGCTCATGCTTCTTCACATCTGAAAAGGCTATCGAGGGCACTGGCAGCTGATAGTCGGTGCTGAGCTCTATGATGACGTACCTGCCGTTCTTTCCCTTACCCTGTTGGTCGAGGGCTACGTCGTCATTGGCATACACTCGCGTGATTTTCTTGTCCGTTGACAGGGCGAAGCAGGAAGGCTTTAACGACGACGTGCTTATGGCGCAGTCGTACTCCAACGCCACAGCTGCCATTTTCATGCCGTCTCCAAACATCTTGTTGATGCCTGTCACGCTCTTGATATGCACAGTGCTTGTGGCAGCAAAAGCCACCGCACAGCATAGCATCAGCGCCAACAGTGAGCAGCACCGCTCGATTCGATTCTTATATCCTTTCATAATACGTCGTTACTTAAAGAGTCGTGACGCGAAATCTATGAGATAGATACGCCAATTATTATAGGTGTGTGCACCCTGACTGGGATTGAAACGATATTTCATTCCTACCTTGTCGAGGATGGCGCGGAAGGGCTGATTGGTCTTCCATTGCAGGTCGTGAGGTCCTACACCTATCCAATAGAGGTTGACGCCATCCTGTGCCTCCTGTCGCAGACTATTGATAATCTCATCGTCATACTTCTTGTTTGGGAAGTGTATCTGCGGTTCCAGCGCCGGAGAGAAGAGTCCCACCCAACCGATGGTATTGCGGTTGAGCCGTGGCACATTCATGGCGTTGCGCCCACCCATTGACACACCACAGATAGCCCGATTTGCCTTATTGGCAACGGTGCGGTAGTTGGTGTCTATAAACTTTATTATCTCAGGGAAGTAACGCTCATACTCATAATAGTCTATGTTCGGATTCTTGGCAGCCCTGTGCTGCACGTCGCAGCCGTCAGGCTGCTGGCTGTTGTCGAAGTTCATGAGCTGATAAGCCGCCTGGCTCTCCACATCACCGTTGGGCATGACCACGATCATAGGCTTGCATTTTCCTTGTGCAATGAGATTATCCATGATCTGCACCACACGTCCCTGCTCTACCCATGCATCTTCACGCTCTGACGAGCCATGGAGCACGTAGAGAACCGGATAGTTGTCGCTACTTGTCTCATAGCCAGCCGGGGTATAGACGATCATGCGCCGGTTCTCCTTGAAATGCTCGCTGTAATACCAGCGGGCGCTGACGGTGCCGTGCTGCACATTCTGTTCGATATAGTTTTCCGCCACACCATAGGGAGTGATGAAATAGTGCTCGTCGGCGGGAGTTCCTCTCCCAGCCCCTCGCATGACATAGAGGTTGTTGTTATCCAAACAGGGCGTGCCGTCTACAATAAAATAATATTTATACAGATCAGCTTTCAATATTCCAGAGCGGTAGGACCAGATGCCATCAGCTCCCTTTGTCATCTCCTGAGGAGGAAACTCCTCATGGGTGCCATAATACGGATGGGTGACGAGTTTGTAAGGCAGGAAATCACCACCTATCTGTACACTCTTGGCTGTCTGAGGCGCCTTGAACTGAATGGTGACCGTGCTGTCACCATTGAACGTAACGAACTTGTAGTCCAGTCGTTTCGGCTGCGCCATGAGCTCCCATACAGAGGCGCCCAGCAACAAGCCTATCATTAATATCTTTTTCATCATCTTGACGTTTTAACTTTAGATCTTTATAGAAATGGTAAACAGGAATGTTCTCGGGATGATGAACTGACCAGCCATGAACTGACCATCAAACTGTTGTATCTCATCCTTCTCAGCAGTGTCAGCACCGTTGACACGTCCGGAGATACCTTTCTGGTTGAGGGGGTTCACGATATTGAAGTCAAAGGATATATACTTGTTGAGTTCATATTTCACATCGGCGAAAGTCTCCCAGCGCCCTGCAAGGGTAAGAGAATTGGTGTAGTTGACATACTGTTTGCTATAGTAGCGTGCGCTGAAAGAAACGGCAAACTGCTTGTAGCGATAGCTGGGGTCGAGCTCCAACTGCACCTTACTCGTGCCACTCACCTCATTGCCGCTATAGTCATAGCTCTCTTCAACACCATTGTCATAGTAGGCCTCGACTTTCATGCTGGGATACGTGGGCTTATTGAGGAGGAGGCGCACATGGAAGTTGAATCCGCCCCAAGGATGGAAGTTGGCATCGTTAACCCAAGAGATCGACTGTTTATCAAAGATAATGGTAGGCTGTGCGGAAGCAGCGTAGCCATCAAAGTTCTTAGAGAAGGCGAGGTTGGTCACCTGGTTGGTCATACGCATGTACGACACCTTGGAAGCCCAGTCCATCCACGCGTTACGGTAGGAGACGCCTGCCGAAGCAAAGATGTTGGCTGATGCATCCGTGTTAGGAATATCGCTGTTGCCCCAGTTGTGTAACGTCTTGCGCCCTAAGATATAGGTACCGTCAACGGAGACGAGCCAATGCTTATTAAGCGTATAGCTGGTATAAAGCGTAGCAGTGGGCACAACCCAGTTGTAGTGCTTATGGTTGACATACGCCCCTGGCGAAGCCATGCTGAATCCAGGCTTTCGTGAGTTGACGGTCTCGCCTTCATTATTGAACGGCGCAAAGACATTAATATATTTATCCTCTAAGCGAGCGCCATAGTGGACATCCCACTTCGGAGTGATGTGGAAATGGTGCATCCAATAGAAAGCGGCCCTGTTCTCATGGCCGTTGGTGAACTCACCTTGGATGTTGCACGTCCAGGCACTTTGACCGTTGAGATAGAGGCGACGAGGGTTGACGGTCAGTTCCTGAGCTATAATAGCACTGGAGCCGACAAAGTCGAGGCCTGAGTTCCACTCGTTGAAGCCTAATGTCCATTCATAGGACGACGTTTTTTTGTTCAGCTCAAACGTTCCAAGGAAGTCATTGACCGTAGCCATCTCGCGTTTCACATTACGTGTCTGATACTGTCCGGTAAACAACGTACCATCGGTATAGGTAAAGCCAGACGTTGCCTTTGCCTCTCCCTGTCCCATGAGGTTCGCCATCGACTTATCCTCAGAGGCGTGCATCCACTTCAGACTTCCCGTGAGCGTGAGTGAGTTTCCCAAATTGTATTCAAATCCCGTCTGCACGTCATGTATCCACGCAGAGCCAAGGGTACCGACATCAACACTCTCCATCTTACCCGTCTTGATGTTGAGATAGGTCATATTCATGTCATCGGGCAGATAGGTGTCGCGTCCCACCTTGAAGCCATCCATCAGTGACACCTTGCCATTGATGTGATAGAGACAGGGTGCAAAGGCATCCATATTCTGGAAGTCATCGGTGTACTTATAGGTAAACCACCAGTTGCCACGGTCGAAAGTCTTCTTCAAACCCCATTGTATCATCTTCTGACGGCCCTGCATTGGTGTTATCTTCAACTTGGTGTACCCTTGGTTATAGTCCTGCAAGAAGGCCACGGCTGTAGACCATCCCTTTCCTAAGGGCAGTGCGAGAGAGCCGTCATAGGTCTGCTGATGTCGGCTTGAGAGGCGTATGTTGACCTGTCCCTGAAAATGGTCGGCACCCTTCAGCGCATAAGTCTCCATAACATAACCGGCCGCACCGGTACGCACAGCGGACTCCGCCAGGCCAAGCATATACTGCCGCTCTATGGCGGATCCCGGACGCCAGTGCTGGTTGGCATACACGGGGAATGTGGCATAGCTCACGGGGATGCCATCCTCGTAAATCGTTGTCGGGGTAGCCGAAGCACCTAAGCCAGTATCGAGATCTCGTGGCTGGTCCAGGGTTCCCGCATTGGCCATGATGTTACGGTTTTCCTTATGCTCCGCCACCACCGTAGCCGTATCCACACGCTCTTGCCGTGCGTGTTTCTTGCCATGCCGATGCCCGTTATCGGTCTGGGCATTGGCATGAAGACTGAGCATGCACACGGCAGCGGCACATGCTGCCAGGGTGAGGATGCTGTGATGCTCACCATGCAAAGCATTGGAAGACATGAAATCTTTCTTTTTCATAATGGTAATGTTTTAATGGTTATTCTTAGGTTTTTTTCTTCTTTTCATTTCGACTGTCTGAAGAGCCAGTCTCGTGCTCCCTCTATGTCGTATACGACCCGCCACGTCTGGAGATGTTCCATGCCATCCTCATGACCAGGCCGGAAGACACTGCCTTTTGGGAATGTCACCCACCGGAAGTCGTTGCCTTCTGCGTCTATCTTCGCACAGAGCCCTTTCCACTGTTCTGGGGTAGAGCGCCCGTCCCATGTGGTCTTGCTGACTTTGGCACCCAGTTTCTCCAAGGCATGGGTGATACCCGTCATGCTGGGCATGGCGCCAAAATCACCCTCACCGCAGAACATCCACATCTTCTGATGGTGGGTAACGAAACGCGACACACGTGTAGAGTCCCATTTGCCGGCGACAAGGAGTGAAGCAGCAAAGAGGTCAGGATACTTGTTGTCAATGGCAAAGGAAAGCATGCAGCCACCCGACTGTCCCGTAGTGTACATGCGATGGGTATCAATGGAGTATTTATTCTCCAACTCATGGATGAGATTGACCGTCATGTCCATATAGTCGTTGGTTTCCCAGTCATCATTGATAATCTGCAAAGGATATTGCGGTGCAAGCACGAAACAAGGATGTTTGGCCTGTTCTCCCGGTGTTGCCCAGATGATGGCCCCCGTGCCCTGCGTCAGCGTGCGCGTGGTCTCATTATTGGGAGACGTGACGGTAGCATCCGGCATGAAGAGAACAAGGGGATAATGTTTTGTGGCATCATAATCCTTCGGAACAAAGAGATTATAGGCCATGCTCAGCCCGGAAGTCTCATCTTTATATATCAACTGCTGGAAGTCATCAACGACAAGATTGATTGTTTTTGTACTTGTGACAGGGGTATTGAAAGCCGAGGACTTGGCTCCGCTGACCGTTTTGATATCTTTGACTTGACACACCTGTGCCTTGAGGTCATCGATGCGCGTGATACCGTTATAGGCTTTGATGATCTCTACCCGTTGGGGTAACATTCGGCGTTGCTGGTTCCCGGCACCCTGCTTCTGTGTACCATGCCCACCCTTTCCAGGCTCATTGAATGGCGGGAGATAATGATAGGTGTAAGCCAGCTCGAGAATGACATACGCCCCTTTCTTCCCTGTTGCCGATATCTCCGGAGCTGTATTGGTATAGACACGTGACACCTCCCTACTGTCTGTCTCCGGCTGGGTAGGGGATGGCTGACCAAAATGTTGTTGGAGAAGCTGAGGAGGCACCACCTCACTGACTTTAAACATCGATGCCTTAAGTTTGCTGCCGTCTATAGGCTGACTGTACTTCAATGCCACGGCAACGACCTGCTGTCCGTCACCGAAGACTTGTGTGATGGCCGTGACACTCTGTAATAGACTGGCAGCTTGTGCCGGGAGCATCAGCCCGCATGTAAGCAGACAGAGAATCACCGAAATAATCCTACTGGTCATGTGATCTTTCATCATAATGTACACCTTTTATTTTTTGATAAATTGTCTTTCTCTATTCGCTGGCAAAGTTAGCATTCAGCCACGAAACCTACTTGCAAACTCAGATTTATGATTTGTCTATCACAACACCAATATTTGTCCAAATGTACGGAAACTTGTCTTTTCCTACAGAAAATGACAAATAATAATAAACAGCCAATGGCCTTCTTGCCTTTTTTGTTAATTTTGTCCACAAAATCACGGTATCTAAAATCTTATTGATGAAAATCCACATATTACTTCTCGCTGTGTTGTTCTGTCTTTTCTCTTGCTCCGGCAAGAAGGAGCAAGCGCCGATGACGGGATCCGGCGAGCGTGTCATCATCGCACATTCTCTCTCCCATCCCCGTGTCACATGCTTTGTCCAGGACTCTTTAGGGCAGATGTGGATAGGAACGGCTCATGGACTCAATAAATACACCGGTGATGACTATCAGCACTTTCTCGCCGCCAAAGATTCGGGGTCACTCTCCGACAACCATATCTCTGATGTTATGTGTGACAGGTCAGGAAGGATATGGGTTGCAACCATCACCAACGACATCTTCGTACACACCGAGCAAGACCGGTTCCACCACGTTCCCATGGCGAGCCACACCCTCTCCAATCCCAAGTTTGCCATGGACTGCCGAGGAAGGATTCTGGTCAACACCGAAGACCACATCTTTGCCTTTGACCCCAAAGCTGACAGTATGAGATGTGTCATTCCACACGCATCAGGCAATATCGGCCTCTTCACCTGTAGCAACGGTAGAGATATCGTTGTAGTCCATCCCAATAAAATCGTCTATTATGACGCTGCCAGCTTCAAGCCTACAGGCACGGTGACATGGAACGGACAAGTTGAAGCTGCCGCATGGCTGCATGGAAACACAATATGGCTTAGTGGACATGGGCAATCATGGGCATACGATATTGAGAAGAGACAGAAGACAGACCTTCCCGAGGACATCAGACATACCCTCAGCCTAAACGCCGTGGATCAAATCGTAAAGTTCAGACACGATGCCCTGCTACTGAATACCACTGATGGCGGACTGCTCCTCCTCACCAAAGGAAAAGGCATCAGCAGTCTTTCTGAGACATCCAAAGAGTTTGCCGACTTATCCGACAGTAAGGTTGATTGCATGAAGAACGATCTCGACGGTAACGTATGGATAGGCACTGAGGGCAACGGCTTCAAAATATTACCGAACAAGAAAACATTCTTCAACACCCTACCGGGCACAGCGTTGTTCAACGATAAATGTATCATTGGATTGTGTTATGACGGCCACGGCCACATATTCGTCAACACCTTCCATGACAGACTGTATGCCTACGACCTTCGCAGCCATAAGATTACAAGTTTCCAGATACCATCACGGGAAGGACAAAGTAAGGCCATCACCACTGACGGCCTTCACACGCTATGGATAACCACTCCGTCTGCCTTCCTGCAATGTCGTATCTCCAGCACACAGCTGCAAATCGTCAGGCGCTTTCCTTTTCCACATCCCAACTATGTTATGGTGGACAAAGGAGGCAATGCATGGCTGAATGTCGGTGTTGCCAATAACAAGACCTACCGCCTTACCTCTGATGGCAACATTGTGCAGCTCTCCCTTCCCCAAAAGGTGCGCCGTCCCAACAACATAGCCCGCCTCTTGCCTTTGCGCAACGGGCATTTGCTTTATGCCGACAACCTCCATGGGCTCATTGATATCGAGCCGAACAAGCGCTTACATGAAATACTTGGCATCAGGACCATTTGCAACACACTGGCTTCCGACCATTTTATCCCAGAGGCGCTTCTTGAGGGACGGGATGGCAAGATATGGATAGGCACGCAAAGCAACGGACTACTCATCTTCAATCCCCGGCAGCATCGGCTGACGCACGTCAAGGACATCAGCTGTGAGGAGGTGACAGCCATTGAAGAAGACCTAAAAGGCAACGTGTGGGTATCCACTCAGTCTGGCCTTAATAAATATAACCGGAACGGGCAACTTATCTTCTACGCCACCCAGGAGGATGGCATTGTCAACAATGCCTTCTCACAATATGCTTCCTGCCGATTACCTGATGGCACGCTGGTTTTCGGAACGTTACGGGGACTGGTTTCCTTCCATCCTTCCGCCGAGCCGGGACCCTCGCATGAACGCCTGATCGTCGAAAACCTTAAAGTGAACAACGACTTTATCATACCCGGTGAGAAACAGCCCATAAAAACGGTATTGAGTTTGTTGCCGACCATTCGCCTGAGACACGACCAGAACAACTTCAGTATCTCCTACTCCTCTCTGGACTATGGCATGAACCGGGGACACCATTTCTTTTATAAACTCGACGGATACAATGACGACTGGATTGACGCTGTCTATACCGACCGGGCGTTCTTCTTCCATATCCCTGCCGGAAAATACACGTTCAGACTTAAACTCACCGACAAGACCGGGAAAAAGACAATTAAAGAAATCGCTGTGCCCGTTATTGTCAAACCGGAGCCATGGTTGTCATGGTGGGCATGGACGATATACCTCCTTGTCGCATTTCTCATCACGCGCACCATCTACATCAATCGCAGAAGGGCATTCTACAGGCAGAGAAAAATACGACAGCTCGAAGAAAGGCGCCGTCATATTGAGAAAATCAATGAGATCAACAAACAGTATTTTGCCAATGTAGCCCACCAGCTGCGCACACCACTGACAATGATCTTCGGCCCCCTGGAGACGCTGCGTGCCTCGGCAGAGACAAAGAATACCAGACTTATTGGTATCATGTGGCATAGTGTGGAACGGATGCTCAGACTCGTCAACCAACTGATGGATTTCAACAAACTGGAGACCGATGCCCTCAGGCTGAATGTGAAGTTGGTGGACATCAGCATCACCATACGCCATAGCATCGAGCTTTTCAAGGTCAATGCCGATGAAAAAGGTATCACGTTCCGGACGAAAGGCTTAGAAGGCAACTGCTTTATGTATGCCGACGCGGACAAAGTAGTCAATATTCTCGACAACCTGCTCTCCAACGCCATCAAATATACTGACAAGGGCGGAGAGATAATAGTCGCCCTCGAACAGCATGACAGCAGAATCATGGAACTTTCCGTGACCGACAGTGGCAGAGGAATCCCGGAAGAACAGCTCGAGAAAATCTTCCTGCGCTATTATCAGATTGCCGGACACGTAGAAGGTAAGTATAACTGGGGTACAGGCATCGGCCTCTACTATGCCCGCAAGCTGGCACGACTTCATCATGGAGACCTCAAGGCTGAAAACCGCAAGAATAACACGCAAGGTGCCGTATTCCGCCTCTGGTTGCCGATGGACAAGGAAGCATATACTTCTGAAGAACTCGACACCCACATCGGTGAAGCTCCCACAGCAATGGCTGACGAGATGGGGTTACAGCCAGTGAAAGAGGCTGCCACCGACGGTACCGATGCCAACAAACCTCTGGTGATGGTGGTAGACGATGACACCGACATATCCTATTATCTCAATACGATCCTTACCCCGCATTATCGGGTACACAACTTCTTCAGTGCCGAGGCTGCCAAAGAGAGCCTTGACACAAAGATGCCCGACATCATTCTCAGCGATGTCGTCATGGAAGGAAAGAATGGCCTGGAGCTATGTCAGGAAATTAAAGACAGCGTCGCCTACTGCCATATCCCCGTCGTACTGCTGACGGCCAAGGATACCATGAAAGACCAAATGGATGGTCTCCATTCCGGTGCCGATGCCTACGTCACCAAACCCTTTAATGCGGAATATCTCGTCTCGCTTATCGACAATCTCCTCCGTAACAGGGCCCGTCTCCGTCTCTCACTCTCCCAACGTCCTCAGACAGCGGTGACCAGCGCCCTCGCACCACAAGACAAGACGTTCCTGCAAGAGCTGTTCCACCTTATGGACAAGAAGCTCGATGACCCCGATTTTAATGTGAGCGATTTCGTAGAGACCATGCATATCTCACATACGAAATTCATCAATAAGGTGAAAGCCCTGACAGGCGTTACCCCCTCAGAGCTTTTCAAAAGCTACAAACTCAACAAGGCTGCAGAACTGCTCCTGGATGGGAAATACAATGTCTCTGAAGTCTCTGACATGACAGGCTTCAGCAGCCTGGCACATTTCTCCAAAGTCTTTAAGAAAAAGTTTGGTGTCTCACCTCGCGATTATAAAGGTTGACTGCTGAGCCAATTGAGCAAAGGCTTAATCTGATTGGAAGGTGATTTTTTCGACACAAATGAAAAATAAAACTGCCTCAGAAGCGTTTTATTAAGGCTATGTCAAAAGAAGAACACACCAACAGTTATTCCCATATTCTTAAGTACATCGGTCTCTTTGGGGGTGTGCAGGCCATGAGTATCGGCGTAGCTCTGGTACGCAACAAGCTTGTGGCATTGATTCTCGGTCCCGGCGGCATGGGTCTTGTGTCGCTGTTCACCTCCACCGTCAGCCTTATCTCCGACCTTTCAAACTTTGGCATAGGGCTGAGTGCTGTTCAGAAGATATCCCAAGCCTATGACCGGGGCGACACGGAGTGCATATCCCATACCATCGGTGTCGTGCGCTGCTGGTGTGCGTTGTTGGCTTTGATGGGTACCGTGCTCTGCATCGTGCTGAGTCCGTTTCTCAGTTGGTTCACCTTCTCCTGGAACGGTCATACCTTTCACTTCATCTGTCTTTCGCCCATCGTGGGTCTGAGCCTTCTGACATTGGGCGAGACTGCCATTATCAAAGCCGTGCGCGAGCTCCGCCGCTTAGCCATGGTTACTTTCTACAATATCGTGGGAGCTCTGATCGTCTCCGTACCCATCTATTATCTCTGGGGTATGAAAGGCATCGTGCCGTCGCTGGTGATGATGGCCTTGATACAGTTTCTGCTCACCGTCCACGTGTCCTACCATCTCTATCCGCTTCGTCTGAACTTCTCCAAGAGCCTCCTTCACGACGGCTTAGGGATGATAAAGCTCGGCACCGCCTTTGTGGCTGCCACCATTTTCACCTCTGGTACCAACTTTCTGATACGCAGCTATCTCAACAACGTATCCGGGCTGGACATGGTCGGGCTGTACAATGCCGGCATCATGATGACCCTCACCTATGTGGGCATGGTGTTCTCAGCGATGGACACCGATTATTTCCCACGGCTGTCAGCCATCCCCAATCTCGGATTCACCTTCAATACGACGGTCAACCGGCAGATAGAAATGATATTCTTAGTGGTTTCCCCGCTGTTAGTGGCCTTCATCATCTTTCTGCCCATCATCCTCCCGCTTCTCTACAGCGGCAAGTTCATGCCGGTATTGGGCATGGCACAAATTGTGGTTTTAGCCATGTATTTCCGCGCTTTGGAAGTGCCGATCGAGTATATCACCCTTGCCCGGGGCGACTCTCTGTCGTATCTTCTCATCCAAGCCGTCTACGCCATTCTCTTTGTTGGAGCCGTCATAGTGGGCTTCCAAAGCTGCGGGCTGGTCGGCACTGGTGCCGGCATCACGCTGACCACCGTCGTCTACCTTGGGTTCATTCTCCCCTTTTCCAAGTACAGATACGGTTTTCACGTTTCTCGCCGCGTGATAAGAAACGTCGTCGTTCAGCTGCCGATAGGACTGTTGGCTTATGCCCTCACCTTTCTTGACCGTCCGCTCATCTATTGGACTGCTGGCATCGTGCTGTGCGCTGTCAGCGCCCTTGTCAGTCTGCGAATCATCCGAAAGAATTGTTGACGATGAGGTAGCTATGTCTGCTTGCCACAATGCCCCCCAAAAAATCATGAATTTCTCCTTCTTTTCTATTTTATCGACATGAAAACGAAAAGAAGCACACTAAACTTGCTGATAACGGAAATAATACAAGAGCAAGGAACTACGACAATATGAAAGGGTGAGGCTCCGAAAACATTATTTTACCACGTATTTCTTTCCACCGGAGATATAGATGCCGGGAGCGGAAAGCTTATCCAGCCCTTTTGCAACTTTCTGTCCCTGGACATTATACACCGCCGCCTGCTTTTGGCGACAGAAGATTGATGCTATCCCTGCAGATTCACTTGACGACACCAGCCAGCTACCCGTTCCTATCTCATAGGTGTTGTGCCACTTGGCCAACGTGCCATAGAAAATGACGCTGCGGCCGGAGGCAAGATTCTCGTTACGTGTGTCGTCGGAATAATCGCCGCCACTTTTCCACAACGCGCTGTCGTAGACCTTCAGCACCGTCGAGGCCGAAGAGCCGTCATCGCTGATAAAGGCAGTAGCGCGCGTGGTCTTCGGTTTTCCTTTTCCTGTGCCTGTCTCCAACGTTGCCTCAGCACTGATAACCTTACCTGCAACATAAACGGTGTCGAGCAGTCCCTCGCCCTTGTCGTAGAGTTTGCACGCCTCACTGACCGTGTAGGGTTTGTCCTGCGTGTTCTTGATGCTTTCCGCTGAGAAGGGCTTGGTGTAGAAGCTTACGCGGGAGAACTGTATAGAGCCGTTGGCATTAACGGCTTTCAGGTCGAACACAAGCCGGTAGTATTGGTTAGCTTTGGGATTAGCGATGTTGAACACCATATACCCTGTGGTGTAGGCCGTCTTGTCGAGCTCGATGCGCTGACGGTCTGTAAAATCAGGATTGGAAGCCACATCGAGATAGATGCTTTTCACCTTGTCGGGCTGCGTGAATTTCTGTACGTTGACTACGACGCTTGATATGGACTCACTGACAGGCTGGTCTGTGGTGATGAATGCCTTGCTGGCATGCCCTTTTCTTCCTATGCGCACGAAACTCCAGTCGTTCATGCTGCCATAATGGTTGATGCTGTCCATCGTGAACGTATAGGCAAGATCCTGTGTGGCTGCTGTCCAGGGCTTGGTGTAGCCGTTGCAGGAGTCATTGCTCCAATAACCTTCATTGCCATTTTGTGCATAGTTCTGTCTCCATCCGTCGGGGAAAGAGAGGGTGCGCACAGATTTTGTCTCCGTGGGTCTCAAGGCTTCCTGCTCCTGCACCTCAAAGAGGTTACCGGGCTGGTCGCATATCCACAGCTTATCGCCCTGGAAATCAATGCCTTCCGGCTCGTATTCGAATCCGTTATTTAACAGGCTGATGAGCTGGACCGGTTTTCTTTCCTTTAAGTCGATGACTGCCAGCTGTCCGCCATTCTTATAGCCGCGGGTCTGATACATCATCCCGTCCTTGATGGTAACGCCTTGGATGACCTCATAGGAATTGACGTAATAGATAGAGAAAAAATCAGTTTCCTTCGACAAATCGACAGAGCTTGTGCTTGTGCTTGTACTCGGAGTAGCGATTTTGTAAATGTTCGGCGTGCGGTCGCTGCTTCCGTTCCATGCTATAACGTACATATAATCCTTTGAGGCGCTGTCAAAACATGTAAGGGTGTTCTTGGCTCCGATGAATCTGATGGTCTGGATAAGCTCAAGACGGTTGTCTTCCACCCGGTAGACGTTTGTCGCATGCTTGTTGGAGGATTGCGTGACATAAATGAGTGGCAACTTGTCCGTTGGCGCATATTTCGGTCCAAAGGAAACGGTGTTGCAGTGCACATCTGTGCTGACAGTGGCAGAGAGTGTTCCAATCAGCTTGTGCTGCGAAAGACTGATGAGACTGACTTGCTTCAAGGCATCGCTGAAGCTGATGGCCGTATCGCCATAAATGACCATGTCCTGCGTGCTTGTGCCCGCAGCCTTGGAAAAGTTAAAGACCTGCTTGACGGTAGGGTTCTTGAGCGTTGCGGCTCCTGATAAGAGCGTGAAACTTATTGCTATAGATAAGGCAATGGAGCGTAAAGGTGTATTCATTGTGTTGCGGTATGAAAGGATTAATTGTTTTCTTCTTATATTTAGTTCGCAAATATAAGAAGAATCTTTCTTATCAACAAGCAAAACTTTCAATTTAATATAATTTTAATTATTATTACAACATGGACGCGACTGCCCTTTCCACTCCGCCTTATCCTTTGGCTCAACCTTCCCAGATAAAAAGCATAGAGACT
Source organism: uncultured Prevotella sp. (assembly GCA_900315955.1). Classification (GTDB taxonomy): domain Bacteria; phylum Bacteroidota; class Bacteroidia; order Bacteroidales; family Bacteroidaceae; genus Prevotella. The sequence goes on along the minus strand of ONBC01000027.1, from coordinate 5,359 downwards.
GTTATCCGGAAGACAGAAGGCCGGGTATTCAGTCATCTTAACGTATTTGATTAACAGACACTTAAGCATATGACTGAACGCCCGGCCTTCTGAACTTCCGAACTTCTAATATACAGTTTATATAATGATAATATGCAGTCTATATAATGAGCTCCGCCCTCATTAACTGAACAGATTGCCTTTCGTGACGGCATATTTTCCGCCGCCCGTGAAGCAGAGCGCGAGGGCACCAAGGAGGAACAACAGAGGGTCCTCAATGGCCAGACCGCCGGTCGTCGGATCCAGGCTAAAGATCATCGCGCCATGCGCCATGAGGATCGCCACAAGCATGTTACCCACGACCACAGCAGAAGCAGCACGCGTCCACAGACCAACAAGGATGAAAGCGGCACCTACGAGCTCTGCTAAGAGGCAGCCATAAGCGATGAAGCCGGGCAGCCCCAGCGCCGCTAACATGCCTTCGATGAAGCCGACACCATGCAGCAGTTTGGCAACACCGTGGAAGAGCAACAGCCCGCCCACACTTATTCTCAACACGAGCAACCCTAAGTCCTGGTTGCGAAGAAAATCCTTTTCTAATGTCATAATTTTGTTCTTTATTGTTATCGGTTGCAAAGGTATTGTAATTTTTCCAATCTCGCAAGCGGTTTCTGTGGAAATACTTAGTTACCGGGAGGTTAGTATTACGGAAACACTGAGGTCAGCGAGAGAAATATTAATATTTATTATTATTTGGAGGCTTCCTGGTAATTATTCAGCTTTATTTTCTGATCCCTGTCATCGCATCATGCCCGTCTTGCGATCTTTTCACATACGTGTCACGATCCTGCCTCAGTTGTGTCACGATCTTGCCTCAGTTGTGTCACGATCCTGCCTCAGTTGTGTCACGATCCTGCCTCAGTTGTGTCACGATCCGGCCCCATATGTGACACGATCGTACCTCATGTATCTACTCCCTCTCTTCCTGTCTCACCATCCAGTCGCTGATCGTCCCCGTCTCGGATGAGAAGGAGCAGGCGATGGCGTAGACCGTGCGGCCGTCGTGGGCGTAGGGTTCGGCATAGCCGCGGTCAGCGATCTGTGCCATGCCCTCTGTGGCGGGGCGGTCGAGCTTGCACTCGAAGATGTAGACATAGCGCGGAGTCTCTATCACGCAGTCGGCACGACCCTTCGACGAGGCTTTCTCGTGGTAGACGGTGTTACGGGTGCTGCCAATGAGACGCATGATGAGATAGACGGTGTACTGGAACTGCCGCTCATGGCTCCGCTCGCCATTGCTCACCCTCACCGAATAGGAAATGCTGGCCAGAAAGTCGTTCAACAGATCACGGAAGACATCGGGGTTGCCATGATGCAAGGCCTTCTTCAACTTCGTGGCCCAGCTGTTAAGCTCAAGAGACCTGTAAGAAAGAATATATTGCATTTCATCATCTGTTCTATATTATTAATATATCATTTTCCCCATACTAATTTTAATCGTTCAGCCGCCTGTAGCAGCTTGTTATTGGCATCGAGTCGGGCAAGTATCGTGTCACGGTAGTTGGCGTAGAGGTTAACAAACACGAAGCTGTTGCAGAGCTCTTTCCTTGTAATCGTTTGCATAAGTTTTCATGCACAAATTTCGATTGATTTTCTGCAACAATTTTGCTTTTGATTTAACTTTGTAACCGGAAACCTGTTGTATTAGGTTCCACAAGCATATATCTTCACTTAAAAACACCATACATGAAACACTTTACACGACAGGTCGCCACCCTGGCACTCTCTGCTCTGCTCTTCAGTCAGGGCATGATGGCTGACAGCTTTGTAGGCGGCCGAACAGACTTCCGCGACGAGAGCATATATTTTGTCCTTACTACCCGTTTTTATGACGGTGATCCAGGCAACAACGTGCTCTGCTGGGACAACCAGGCATCGCAAGTCAACACGAAGGATCCATGCTGGCGTGGTGACTTCCGAGGACTCATCGACCGTCTCGATTACATTAAAGCACTTGGATTTACCGCTATTTGGATTACGCCGGTGGTGCAGAATGCCTCGGGGTACGACTATCATGGATATCATGCCATGGATTTCTCGAAGGTGGACTGCCGTTACCAGGGCATTACCGGTGAGGATGCCGGGAAGACGGGCGACGAGATGTTCCAGGAACTTATCAACGCCGCTCATGCCAAGGGCATAAAGATTATCCTTGACATAGTGCTCAACCACACCGGAAACTTCGGCGAGGCAAAGCTCATGCCGGAGTTCTCCCGCGACCAGGATATACGCAACCAGGCTGCAATAGATGTATGCATGCAGCCAAACTATGATGTTCTTCCTTCCGGTTACTTAGAGGAAGAAGGTGCTGCCCAGTATCAGGCACGCCTCGCACTGATGAAGAACACCGACGGCCAGAACCATGACAAGAACAACTACTGGCATCACGTGGGAAACGCATGGAACTGGGACGAGCTTACACGGTGGTGGGGACAGATCGCCGGCGACTGTGTGGACTTGAACACTGAGAACCCTGCTGTCGACGAATACCTCATACAGTGTTACGAGAAGTTCATTAAGATGGGCGTCGACGGCTTTCGCATCGACACATCCGGACATATCTCTCCGCTGACATTCAACACGGCATTCATTCCGAAGTTCAAAGCTTTAGGAGAGAAATACGCTTCAAAGCGGTTGTTAGCAGGACAGAAAACACCGGCTCCTTTCTATATGTTTGGAGAGGTGTGTGCGCGTTATGGAGGGGTGACCTATCGCGACCAGCCTATTCTCTCGCCTTACTACTACACATGGAAGTCCAGTTCAACGCTTCAGAATGAATGGAAGAACTACGATGCTTCCTGGTGGGCAGGCCAGACCGTTAAGGAGGGTGCCGAACCGCTGGGCAACATGGTTACATGCACTAAAGACGACGCGCAGAAGGGAACGAGCAACAACGCATGGCTTGTGAACGGGGCTTACCATACACCTGATTACTCCCAGTCGTCAGGGTTCAATGTCATAGACTTCCCGGTACATTACAACTTCACAAGTGTAGGCTCCGTATGGGGAATGACCGATGAGGATAATAAGTACAATGATGCCACATGGAATGTCGTTTATGTCGACTCCCATGACTATGGTCCGCAGCCGAGCGACGGCATCCGATTCTCCGGCGGTACGAACCAATGGGCGGAGAACCTCACGTGGATGTTCCTCTTCCGCGGCATCCCTTGCCTTTATTATGGCTCGGAGGTGGAATTCCAGGCAGGAAAGAAAATTGACAACGGTCCTAACGGACCGCTCTCTGATACCGGCCGTGCATATTTCGGACAGAACCTCGAGGGTAGCGTCACCGCTACCGACTTCGGCGTGTTCACCGCCACAGGGCAGGTCGCCAAGACCCTCAACCACCCGTTGGCCAAGCACTTGGAGCGTCTGAACAGAATACGCCAGGCTGTCCCGGCTCTCAGAAAAGGACAATACGCAAAACAGACGAGCACCTCCGGGTGGGCATGGTCGAAGGCATACAATGCCAATGGAGAGAACAGTTACGTGTGTGTGGCACAGCAGGCGGGGACTGCTACGTTCTCAAACATCCCGAATGGTACATACACTGACTGTGTAACGGGCGACTCAAAGACTGTTACGAACGGAACTCTCACGGTCTCATGTCCGACAAACCAGGGAAATGCACGCGTCTACGTGCTCAACGGACCTGGGAAGATTGGTGATGACGGACCATTCCTCTATGCGTCGACTGCCGCCTCTGCGGATAACAGTGACCTTGCAACTGACGAGGGGGCGGAGAAATGGATTGGACCTGACGATGCTGTCGGTACGGCGGGCATCAGTTTCTCACCGGCTGCCTCTGTGTTCACTGCCGAGAGCCTTACGGTAAAATTGTCGCTGGTCAACTGTACAAGCGGATGGTACAGCATAAACGGTGGACAGAGGGTAGATGTTACCGGCGATACGTCATTCACTATCGGACAGGGCGATGCCGCCGGCACTACATACACCGTTACATGGGGCGCAACGCCTGCCGATGGCTCGGCGGAGAAGACCGGAAGCCAGACATACAAGAAGGTCGGCGTATACACACCTTCTGTCGCCGATGACGAGAAGAGTGTTTTCTATGAGACCGATGCATCCTCAGTTGCCATCTGGGTGTGGAACGCCAGCAAGAATTTCACCGGCGGTGAATGGAACAGCAAGCCAAACATGGAGTATATGGGTGTGAACGCCAATGGCAGAAAGATCTATAAGTGGACTTATGACGGCACCGAGACATCAATGCCTGCCAATGTTATCTTCGTACCGGCAGGAAGCGGTCAGAGTGCGGATCTGGTTTACAAGAACCACGGATACTATATTGACGGCACTTGGGATCATGAGGTTGCTGCAAACCCGGAAGCCATAAGCGTTACGCTTTCCGAAGGGTCAACGACATTCAAGGACAACATATCTGTCACCGCTACCGTTAAGAACGCAACGGGGGTGTACACCACCGACGGTACGGAGCCGAATGCAGGCAGCAGCACATTCGAGGGCTCAAAGACCTTCACCTTTACTTCCACGACAACTCTAAAGGTGGGGGCACTGAAGGATGGAAAGGTATCGGACGTGAAGACCGCCACCTACACGAAAGCTGACAGCCAGAATATTCACGCATACTTTATTGACAACTGCGGATGGACCGATGTACACGCATGGGTATGGTCAGACAAGGTAAGCTACAACACTACAGAATGGCCCGGAGACAAGGCCGTCAAGCTGAATATAAAGACTGCCGAGGGGTATGATATATGGGAATGGACGTACACTGGAACGCTCACCGACATGCCTGCCAACATCATTTGGAATAACAACGGCAATGGTGAGAACCAGACCTCTACATTCGCTTTCAATAATGGAGGATACTATACAAAACAGGGAATAACTAACGGCATCAGACCGGCGACAACCTATAAGACTGGCTTGCTGACCGTTTACGACCTCAACGGGCGTGTTGCCGCACGGGTGGGAAGTCTTGACGCTGCGTACTTCATACTGAAGGCCGGCATATACATCATTAACGGTAAGAAGTATGTCGTAAGATAAGCACAACGAATAGAAACCTATAATAAAAAAACGGAAATGAAGAAGATTTTCAGAAGACTCGGTATTCTCTTTGCGCTCATGCTCTTTTGGCAGGGCGCTACATTCGCCCAGATGGAAACCATCCGGCAGGGAACAATCCTCCACTGCTTTGACTGGAAGTATACGGACATACAGGCATCGTTGCAAAGTATCAAGGATGCCGGCTTCACGGCTGTGCAGACATCGCCGGCACAGTCGAACTATACGGGTTCTACGGCATGGAACACCCTGTACCGTCCGC
>ONBC01000128.1 GCA_900315955.1 uncultured Prevotella sp. | reverse complement strand
TCATAGCTGATGTCGTTGACGAGCAAGATGGAGAACGGTCTTGCCTTGCCGAGCTTGTTGAGCAAGTGCGTCTTTACAGCTTCGGAAAATCGCTGCTGGTCAGCCGCATCCGTGATATAGCTATAGTGATAGTCCCGTGAGTAACTGCCGGTACCTATCATGGCATAGGTAGCATCAAAGAGCTCTGGCCTGCCTTTTGTGTCTGTGGTTGTAAGGGTGTCGTTGAAGAGCAGGAAGATCCCTGTCGCTTTATAAAACGCACCGCCGCAGGCGCAAAGCCATTGACATCGGCATTGCTCGGCGTGAGGTCGTCCTCACCGCCACAGGCCGTGAGCATAGACAAGGCAACAGCAGCCGAAATAATATATTTATAGATTCTCATTGCTATAGTATTTGATTGTTAAGAAATTATTTACGGACGGCCGTACAGGCCGCCCTTGCATGGGCGTCATTCACCGTCGCCACCTTCGCCGTCATCGCCACGAGGCGATTTCCTGCCTGAAGTACGGCCGGTCAGGGCGCGTGTTGCTGCCTATCGACGGCTGGAAGTCGCGGACATCCTTCGGGATGTTGAGCGTGTAAGCGTCGTCGTTAGGTTCAAGACGATAGTAGTTGGTATACTGTCGCACGTCATGATAGTTCACCATGTGGTAAGCACTCATGGTATGGACGATGGTTGTGGTCTGCGGATACTTGGTGTCGACCATATACCGGCGGAGGTCAAACCATCGGTGCCCCTCGAAGCAGAGCTCGCGCTCACGCTCCTCACGGATGAACTTCACCAATGCTTCACCCGAGAGGCTGACGGCAGCGTTGGAAGCCACGCGTGCCTTACGCAGGCGTGTCAGATACTGGCAGGCCTCGGCATCCTTGCCCAGCTCGGCATCAGCCTCGGCGAGGTTGAGATACGCCTCTGCCGTACGGATACAGAAGACATCGCTGGCCGTGTTATAGATGTTATAATGCTTTGTAGAGTTGTTGATTTTATGATAGGACCACCGATGGTAGTTCACATCGTCCTGATTGGTGATATAAGCTGTACGGCGGCCGTCATCCTTGGCAAAGAGGGAGACGAGATGATCACTGACCTCAAAGGCCGGACTGTAGACAGTGCCGTAATTATTCTTCCTGCCGGGTGCCATGAAGACGATGTTGCCGAAGCATGAGGAGCCATTGGAGTAGACCACCTCTTTATTGTCGGAGCTGATAGGATAGCCATCCGTCCATCCCACGAGGTTCTGCAGATAGCTGTCTTCGTCGAGGGCGCGCTTGGCATCGTCAGCAGCTTTCTGCCACTCCTGCATGAACATCTCCACACGGCTGCGAAAGATGTACACGGCGTCTATGCCTACATGATAGATCGTAGCGGGGCTCTTGACATCCTTCAGGTCCGCCTCAGCAGCATCGAGGTCAGCAAGGATCTGCCTGTAGACCTCAGCCACACTGGCGCGGGTATATTCCTTGTCCTCGACCTTCGAGGAAGTCTTGACAGGCACTCCCGGCGTGCTCTCTGCCGTCGACGGAACATAAGGCTTGGCGTAGAGGTTGACGAGCGTGAAATAATACGTGGCACGTAGATAGTGGCACTCCCCCATGACATGGCGGAGCAGCGCCCGATCCTCATCGTTGTCACAGGCCACATCGTTCTCAGCGTCGATGACCATGTTGCAACGGTCTATCTTCTCATAGGCGAGGTCCCAGTATTGGGCCTCATTACTCGACAACGTGCTCTTGCTCTCAAAGTCGACCCACGTGTCACGCTGCCAACAGAAATAAGGGAAATAAGTGCTTGCCATATCTATGAGGTCGGGCTTGCCGGAGGTAGAGATGTTCTCCTGAAGCTCGTCGCCCATGAAATGCAGCACGGCATAGTTGGTATTGTGGATATAATAAGTACTGTACTTCACCCCGGCCTCACCCAAGGGCATGAGACAATCGCCCATGAGCAGCTCGTTGAGGTCTGTCACCGTCTTCACGCGACTCAGGTCCTGTGAATACTCTTTGAGAAAGTCGGAAGAGCAGGACGTCGCCGTGAGCAGCAATGCGGCGACAAGAAGTGGAATGATCTGTTTTATTTTATACTTGCTAAGCATAAGGCTCTTTTTCATTTTATTCATTTATTCGTGTCTGTAAAGATTAGAACTGAATGTTCATGCCAAAAGAGAAGCTCGGACGTTCGGAAAGCTGGATGGTCGTGAAGCCCCCCTGTGTCGGAGTCTGGCCTTTCAGTGCCGAATCACAGATGGTGAAGAGGTTGTAAGCGGAGAGTGTGAAAGCAAGACGCTGCAAGCCCAAGCGGGAGAAGACCATTTCGGGCAGCTCATAGGTCAGCGAGAGGCTCTGGAGTTTCAGATAGTCGGCACTGACCACACGAGCGTCAGAGTAGTCGTACATCTCCCAGTAGTTGTCGCCGATGGTGTTCACCTCAGTGGCATCACTTTGTCTTGTCCACACAATGCTATACTTATAGTAAGCCGCATCGCCCCCACTGATGATAGCGGGGAGGTTTGTCTTTGTCTCGTCTCCGGGCTTACGCCAACGGTTCATATAGTCGCGGCTGTAGTTCTTCTCAGATAAGATTTCAGAGCTATAGCCACCTGTAGCCCGCGAGCCATACATGGCGAAGAGGCGGGTCTTGGCGCCAAGGCTGTACCCGAAGACGACAGAGGCATGCCACTGACGATAACGGAACGTGTTGGTCAGGTTGCCCTGGATGTCGGCATCACGCTTGCCGGAAGCAGAGAGCACGGTGGTGTAGGTGTCATACTTCGACAGTCCGCGCAGCGCCTCCCGATTGTTGTAATAGTCGTCGATGAGCGGGCCTCCGTCGACAGGGCTGAGTCCGAGGAAGCGGTAGCTGTAGAAGGTGTTGACAGCCTGGCCTTTGACGAGGGCGGTACCTTTGAGGAAGTCGGAGAGGTCATAGGTCTGAGAGGCCGGACGGGAGTCGAGGGAGTTGATCACCTTAGAGAAAGAGGTGCTGATGCTCCAACGGAAGTCCTTGGTACGCAGCGGTGTTGCGGTGATGTCTAAACTGTAGCCTTTGTTCGTCACGTCGCCACCGTTGATGACATAGCTGCCCACGCCGTTGACGGTGCTCACGCGCTTCGTCATAAAGGCGTCGGTGGTCTTCTTGTAGTAAGCACTCAGCGCCATCTCCAGACGGTGGTTGAAGAAGCTCATGTCAAGGCCGAGGTTGACGGAG